>JANOTJ010000331.1:0-1634 GCA_031416295.1 Chloroflexota bacterium | reverse complement strand
TCGCCGACGCGTCGCTGGCTCAGATCGCCACCCAGACCGGCCGACCCCTGGGCACCGTCAAGACACATCTGCATCGTGGTCTGGCGCGGCTGCGCGCCGGCCTGGAAGGGCTCGACCGATGAGCGGCCTCGGACCCCGGTTTGACCCGAGCGAGCTTGCCGACACGAGCGGCCCCCTTCGTGACGCGGATGCCGCCGGCCTGCTGGCCACAGCCCGCGATCTGGAAGAGTTCGCCCGTGCCGAGTCCGTGATGCCCACCGTCGGGTTCGAGGATCGGGTCATGGCGGCCGTCGCCGCGGAAGCCCCGCCGCACCTTGTCGCGAGCGGCGGATTCCTGCCCGGCCTGATCGCGGCCGTCCGCGACGCGTGGCGGATCACCTGGTCCGGTGGTCGGCCCATTGCCGTGCGCGCTCAGGCACTCGCGCTCGTGTTACTGGTTGCCGTCGCGGCCGGGTCCGCAGGCACCCTCGTGGCGGCCGGGGCGGCTAGCCTTCTCTCCGTTGACGACGCCACGCCTACGCCAACGGTCGACCCGAGTCCGCCGCCGATCAGCCCATCGCCGTCGCCGAGTTTCTCGCCCAGTCCGTCACCGTCACCGAGCGAGAGTGCTGAGCCCAGCGAGACTCCTGACGCGTCGGAGAGCGCAGAGTCCACGAGCACGAACAACGGGTCGGGCGCGACCCAGGCCCCGACCGGCACGCCGCCGCCCACCGCCCGGCCGACTGCGACTCCGAACCCGACGCCGACCACAACACCAGATTCGACGGACTCGCCCGAGCCCACCGCGACGGACGACTCGAAAGAATCCCCGCGACCAACGGACACGCCACACCCAACAGAAACCCCTTGAACCGATGTGGAACCACGTGGATGGACGCCCAAGCGGCAGGTCGTGGCGCCCTTCGTTCCAGGGCCAGGGGGTCAGCCAGATCAGCTCGCCGTTCCAGGCCAGCGCGACGCATGTGGCCGCCCTTACCCATACGTTCAACGAGCAGGGTACCCGGCCCTGTGACCGCAAGACCTGGCGCGAGATCGAGAGCTGTCGCGCTCGCTCGGGCGCGCTTCAGCGAGCATCTCATCGTCGTCCTCGACAACTTCAGCCCGTACAAGAAGACCTAGATCCATCCAGGCGTGGGTGGCTGACCGCGACATCGAGTTCGTCTTCACCCGACCTATTCGAGCTGGCTGAACCTCATCGAGTGCTCGTTCCAGGCCTTCCGCTCGTTCCTCGTCACCGGCTCCGACTACCAGAGAACCGGAACGCTCGCCCAGCCGAGGCGTGGCGCCTCAGCGCCGAGGTCCATCATTCGCTGCCCGACGTTGCGGCATGAGGTACGAGCCACGCGCGGTGGCTCGAATCATGACTTTTGAGCAACCGCTGCCGGTACGGCCGCGCTATTTCGATTCGGCAGCGTAAGGGGGATGGTGGGGACATGAACAAGCGAGTCGCCGCCGTTCCCTTGTGGTTCCTGACCGGTTGGATGGTCGCGGCGATGGCCGCCTTCGTGTTGGGCCTGCCTTCATGGATCGCCCCACTTACCGCTGTCTCCGTCGCCGTCGTGGTCGCACTTGACCCTGCTGGGTGGTTCTCGGTACGTCAACCGGACATCGCTTCGGTTCGCGAGTCCGAGTTG
>JANOTJ010000330.1:0-8207 GCA_031416295.1 Chloroflexota bacterium | reverse complement strand
GGCCGCTACCGGTCATTCCCCGGGCCGAAGGACAGCCCCGAGTAGCGGCTCTCCCAGCGAGCGACCAACCGGGCCGCCTCGGCGAGGCGCGTGTGGCCGGCCGCGAAGACGGACCCGGCGGCCTGCAGTTCGTGGGCGCGTCCGGGGTCGGCCACGAGATCCCGGATCGCCTCGGCAAGCGCCACCGAGTCCCCGGCTGCCACCACCTCCAGGCGGTCACGGCCAAGCTCCGCCATGGACCCGCTCGGCGTGGCGATCACCGGCAGCCCGACCGCGAAGGCATCCAGCAGGACCTTCGGGAAGCCTTCGGCCGGTGAAGGAACGACGAACAGGTCCGCCCTGACCAGGGTCGCGAGATACGGCTGCCTTGCCGCGACGTAGCCATGCCAGTGCAGGCGGTCGGCGATCCCGAGTCGCTGGGCATGGTCCAGAAGGCGAACTCGGGCAGGCCCGTCGCCCAGGAGGTCGAGCTCCACGCGGCGGCCATCCGGTGGTGCCGCCATCAGCACAGCGACGGCCTCCAGCAAGGTCTCGATCCCCTTGCCCGGGGCGAGCCGACCGGCCCACGCCAGGCGGAGTCGCCCACCTTCGCGGGGCCATGGTGAGTCGCCGACATCCACGATCTCGTCCGGTTCGACCAGGCTGCTGACGACGCCCGCGCCGTCGAGATCCTTCCCGACGACCAGGCGATCGCCGCCCGCCGACGCCAGACGTCCCGCCAGGTCGTAGGCGAGTCCGATGGCGCGCGCGCCCGCAGCCGCGAGAGGGCTGCGCCGCTGACCCGCCGCGACCGCATGGGCAGAGCCTGCCACGTAGCCGAATCGCGGCACCCCGGCCGCCCGGGCGGTCGCGGCCGCCAGTGCCGCGTTGGAGGCGGGCACCTTCAGCCACAGGAGATCCGCCTCGTCGATCGCGGCCCGCAGCAGCGGGCGGTTGGCGCGGAGCATCGCCGGGAGGTGCCGCAGGTACCCTGCGATCCCGTCGAATGGTGCGGTCCCGACGACCTGGATGCGGGGGTCCAGCGGTCGCGTCGGCGGCGGCCCGTCCGCGTCCCGGAGCGGCACGCACGAGGTGATCGTCGCGACCGGCGATCCGGGCAGGTCCAGGAGGCCCGCCACGAAATGCTGGAACGTGGCATTGACCGGATATGCCCTGCCCTCCCAGGCGAGGTGCGGGTTGTCGTCGATGACGACCAGGCGGATGCTCATGGTCAGGGTTCCTCGCCGGGTTCGCGTTCCGAGATGATGGTGTCCGCCGCGTCCTCGCCACCGCGCAGGCCCACGAGTGGCCCGCGGCGACGGCCCCGGACCCGGTCCACCAACGCCCGGAGTGCTCGTCCCAGGGCCGCGATGTCCGAACGACGGATGACCAGGGTCTCGGCCCAGCCGCGCCCGGACAGGCGGTGGAAGACCACGAGGGTCACCAGCGCCGTGACGATGTACGAGATCGATGACGCAGCCGCCGCGCCGCGGATGCCGTGGAGCGGGATGAGCACGAGGTTGGCCACGATGTTGACCACCAGCCCGCCGACAAGGATCAGCGTCCCGACGCCCGGTCGCCCGCGCCCGGTGATGTAGCGCGACAGGACGGCCACCACGCTGTAGGCCACGATCCCGGGCAGGATCAGGCGCAGCGCGACGCCGGCGTCCGTGAACTGCGAGCCGTAGATGAACCGGACCAGGCGCGGCCCGAACACGAACGCCGGGATGGCCGTCGCGAGCGCGACGGCCAGCGTCGTGCGAGTCAGGACGGCGGCGATCCGACCGGCATCTGCCTTGGGGTCCACCGCGCGACTGAACATCACGGTGCCGAGGGCGTTGGGAACGTACCAGAGCGTCTCGGCCAGCCCGCTTGTGACCGAGTAGATCCCGGTCTCGCGGACGCCCAGGATGATGTTGATGAGGAAGGAGTCGGCCCTGAACTGCAGCCGTTCCGCGAGTGACCCCGGGAGCGCCCGCGTCCCGAACCGAAGCTCCTCTGCCAGGAGGGTCATCGACGGCCGTGGTCCGACGATGCCATCTCCCTTGGCGACCCACATGATCGCGCCCGCGGTGATCGCCAGGGCCACGAGGTTGAGCGCGAGCGCGACGTCCAGGCTGAGGCGCGCGACGGCCGCCGTGGCCACGATCATCAGCAGGAGGACCCCGCGCCGGATGACCCGGATGAGGCTATACGGGATGACCCGCTTTCGCCCGAGCAGCGCGAACAGCCCGAGCCCGAAGAAGAGCTCCCCGGGTATGGCCAGTGCGGCGAACAGGAACTGTGTTCCGGACAGGTTCGGGATGAGCGAGGCGAGGGGCCCTGTGGCCGGGCCATCGATGGGGGCGCCGAAGAGCCAGACAGAGAAGACCACGGACGCGCCACCGACGACCGCCGTCCAGACGAGCGCGTTGGCGAAGCCTGACCGAGCCGTCGCCCGGTCCCGCCCGGACACCACCGCGAGCGCCTGGTCCATCCCCCAGCCGACGATCAGCGCTGCCAGCTGCGACGAGAGCAGGACGAGGGCGAAGCGGCCCTTGGCCGACGGACCGAGGAGGCGCGCCAGGGCGACGTCGGTGGCGAAGATCAGGATCGCAAGGCCGAGACGCGTGCCGATCGTGGCCAGTGCGTCGCGCATGAGCGGCGATGCGGCCGCCGCCCCCGGTGGTCCCTCCCGGGTCACTCCGAGCCTGATGCCGCGTGCGCCCGGACGCCCGCCAGCGCCGGATCGGCGAGGGCCCCCGCGAACCAGGCTGCGGTCCGCGCCAGGCCCTCCTCCAGCGGCACGACGGCTCGATAGCCGAGTCGACTGGCGGCCTTCTCGACCGACGCCACGTTGCGCCGGACGTCGCCCTCGCGAGCGGGCCCGTGGTTGATCCGAAGGTCGCGTCCGAGCGCTCGCCCGACGGCCTGGGCCAGCCCGAGGATGGTCGTCTCCACCCCCGTGCCGGCCTGGAACAGCTCGCCGGCGACGGCCTCCTCGGGCGCCTCCAGGGCGGCCGTGATGGCCGCGGCAAGATCGTCCACGTAGACCAGGTCGCGGGTCTGTGCTCCGTCGCCGTGGATCGTGATCGGCTCGTCCGCGAGCGCCGCCCGCAGCCAGGCCGCCACCACGCTGCGCTTGTGCAGCGAATGCGGCCCGTAGGCGTTCGAGAACCGGAGCGAGACGGTGGTCAGCCCGTAGGTCGCGGCATAGGCGCCGGCATAGGCCTCGATGGCCAGCTTCGAGGCGCCGTACG
This sequence comes from Chloroflexota bacterium, assembly GCA_031416295.1. Taxonomy (GTDB): domain Bacteria; phylum Chloroflexota; class Limnocylindria; order Limnocylindrales; family CSP1-4; genus SPCO01. Next base: position 4,989 of record JANOTJ010000330.1, on the reverse strand, counting down.
GGGACACCGGTCGGGGCAGGTCGTCCTCGTCGCTGGGCGGCTCGTGGTCACCCGCCGCCGCGTTGGACGAGGCGAACACGAAGCGGCGCACCCCCTCGTGGCGCGCCTGCTCCAGCAGTCCCAGGGACCAGGTCACGTTGGCCTGGAACGTCCCGATCGGGTCGCGCACCGAATCGTCGATCCCCGCACGGGCGGCCAGGTGGACCACCGCATCGACGCCGCTGACGGCGCCACGCACGGCGTCTGGATCGGCCAGCGAGCCGCGGTGCAGGTCGTGCGGGACGCCCTCGAGGTAGCGCAGCAACCCGATCGAGAGGTCATCGAGGATCCGGACGCGGTGCCCACGTCCGGTCAGCCAGCGGGCGAGGTTGGAGCCGATGAATCCGGCGCCACCGGTGATCAGGATCGTCCGGGACACGGCCTGGCCGCCTATCTCAGGCGTGGACCGGATCCCTGGACGGCTCCGGGACCCAGCGCACGTTCTGGACCAGTGTGGCCGGGTCGATGAGCTGCTCGTGGGCCTTGATCTTGTGGAGCATCGTGTCGATGAGCTCCTCGCCAAGGAGCCGCGGCTGGAGGCCAAGGTCGAGCAGCTTCTGGTGGCGGGCGTTGTAGTAGTGCTCCTCGAGCTCCTTGCGCGGATTGGCCGTGTGCTCGATGGTCACCTCCCAGCCGAGGTGCTCGCCGGCGGTCTTCACCCGTTCAGCCAGCTCCAGCACGCTGAACTGCTCGGTGAACTGGTTGTACACGCGCAGCTCCCCCGGGTCGGCCGGGTTGGCGGCGGCGATCCCGATGCAGGCCACGGTGTCCCGGATGTTCAGGTAGCCGCGGGTCTGGCCGCCCTTGCCGTAGACCGAGAGCGGGTGACCGATGACGGCCTGGACGCAGAACCGGTTGAGGGCTGTGCCGAAGACCTCGTCGTAGTGGAAGCTCGTGGCCAGGCGTGGGTCCAGCGCGCTCTCGTCCGTCTCGACGCCGTACACGACGCCCTGGTTCAGGTCCGTCGCGCGAAGTCCCCAGATCCGGCACGCGAAATGGATGTTGTGGCTGTCGTGGACCTTGGACAGGTGGTACATCGAACCCGGCGTCTTGGGGTACAGGAATGTGTGCTGACGACCGTTGTGGTCGACCGTCAGGTAGCCCTCCTCGATATCGATATCGGGCGTGCCGTATTCGCCCATCGTGCCGAGCTTGACCAGGTGCGTGTCGGGGCTCACGTCGCGGATGGCGAAGATGACGTTGAGGTTGCCGATGACGTTGTTGGCCTGGGTGTAGGCGGCGTGGCGCACGTCGATCATCGAGTACGGGGCCGACGGCTGTTCCCCGTAGTGGACGATGGTGTCCGGGCGAAAGCCGCTCACGACCGATTCGACGAAGGCGTAATCGGTCAGGTCGCCAACGAACAGTTCGATGTCGTTCTCGCTGACTTCCCGCCAGGCGCGCACCCGCTCATGCAGGGTCGTGACCGGGAACAGCGGCCGGACGCCGATCTCCAGCTCCCACTGCCGCTTTGCGAAGTTGTCCACGACGGCCACGCGCTTGCCGGCGCGCGAAAACGCCATCGCCGTGGGCCACCCAAGGTAGCCATCGCCGCCCAGGATCAGGATTCGCTCGGTCACGTTGGCATCTCTCCGATGCAGGGAGGGGAGTGGCCGATCGGCCGGGTCGGAGTCTAGCACTGGAGCGTCGCTCGACGACCGAGGGGCGTGGCGACAGAGGACCGTGGCGCACCCTCATGCTACGCTCCCGCGCGTCCCGGCCCGCCCTGACCATGACCGCGAAGGAGATTCCCGTGCACCTCGGCCGCTGTCTTGCGCGAGCCCGATGACCGGCCCGATGACCGGCCCGCAGGACGCCCCGACCCTGCGCATCACCGTCGTCGGTGCGGGCTATGTCGGCCTCATCACGGCGGTCGGCATGGCCGAGCTCGGGCACCGCGTGGAGCTCGTGGAGACCCGTACCGACCGGCTGGAGGCGCTCCGCCAGGGTCGGATGCCGTTCTACGAGCTGGGCGTCCAGGAGGCCCTCACACGGCATCTGGACGCCGGGTACCTGACCGTGGCGGCCGCCCCGGACGGGCTCGCGGACGCCGCGCTGATCTGCGTCGGGACGCCGATCTCGGAGGACGGCACGAGCGATCTCAGCCAGCTTCGTGCTGCGCTGCCCGCGATCACGGCCGTGCTGACCGCCGAGGCCCCGCTGGTCATCCGGAGTACGCTGCCGCCCGGTGCCTCGGCCAGCGTGGCCAGCTGGGCTGACGTGCCGACCGAGCGGATCCTGTCCAACCCGGAGTTCCTGCGCCAGGGCACGGCCTACGAGGATTTCCTGACCCCGGCACGGATCGTCATCGGGCACTTCCCGGACGTCACGGCGCACGCCCTCGACGTGGTCCTGGGCGCCTATGCCCGACTTGCGGCGCCGCGGCTGATCGTGGACATGGCGGCCGCCGAACTCATCAAGAACGGCTCCAACGCCTTCCTCGCCCTCAAGCTGTCGTTCGCCAACGAGATCGCGGCGATGTGCGAGGAGTACGGCGCCGATGCTGGCAGCGTCTTGCAGGGCATCGGCCTGGACCCGCGGATCGGCGGCACGTACATGCGCCCGAGCTTCGGGTTCGGTGGCAGCTGCCTGCCCAAGGAGCTTCGGGCGATGACGGCATCCGGGCGGGCCGCCGGCCTGCCGATGCACGTGGCGGCCGCGGCCTCGGACGCCAACGCGGCCTCCCAGAAGCGCTTCGCCGAGGCGATCCTGCGGCGGCTCGGCGGCGGGTCGGGCCAACGCATCGCGATCCTCGGCCTCGCCTTCAAGGCCGGCACGGACGATGTCCGCGAGTCGCCGGCGCTGGCGGTCGCCTCGATCCTGATCGATGCCGGGGCGGACGTCGTTGGCCATGACCCGAGCGCGTCGGCCAACGCGGTCGCGGTCCTGCCAGGGCTGCGGACCGTGGACCGTGCGGAGGCCGCCATCGAGGGTGCCGACGCCGTCGTCATCGCGACCGAGTGGCCGGAGTACGGGGCACTCGACTGGGCGGCCCTGCGCTCGCGGGTCCGCGGCCCGTGGGTCTTCGACGGTCGGCGGCTGCTTGACGCCCCTGCCCTGCGCGCGCTCGGCTACCGGTATCAGGCGGTGGGGTCGCCGATCGAGACGGACAGCCAACCGCTCGGCTCGATGCTGGAGGCAGCGACCGCGAGGCTCGACTGAACGCACGCCGAGCGAGCTCCCTGCGAGCCCGCTGCGCGCTCTCCGACCGGACCTCTGTACCTCGCCCACCGGTACCGATGGCGGGGCGCTTTGGTGCGGTCCGGGTGGGAGGATGGCCGGTGATGAGCGCGCGCCATCCAGCCACCGACCGCACCTCCGACGGAAGGCCCTCTCCGGGCGTCCGCGTGTCCCGGTCGTCGCTCGTCCGGCGACTGTTCGGATCGGCCGCCCAGGACCACCCGACCGCCACCGTTGCTGCAACGCAGGGCGCCGCGGCCACGCCCGATCCTGGCCCGGCTCGCCGGTCGCTCGAGGCCCAGCTCGCGACCCTCCAGGCGGCATCGGCCCGGCTCACCCGGGCAGGCTCGGTCGAGGGTGTCGGGCGCACAGTCGTCGAGGTGGCCCGCGGGATCATCGACTATCACAACGCCCGGGTCTATCTCATCGAGCGGCCCGACCAGGTCGTGCCGATCGCCTTCGAGGGTCGGGTCGGAGCCTACGAGCGGGTGGACTTTTCCGTGCTGCGCTGCCGTCTGGGCGAGGGCTTTACGGGCTGGGTCGCCCTGTACGGCCAGCCGATCCTGACCAACGACGCCTCGGCCGACCCACGCGGGCAGACCATCGTCGGCACCGACGACATCGAGGAATCGATGCTCGTGGTGCCGATGCGCTACGACGGCGTGACCGTCGGGGTGATCACCCTGAGCAAACTCGGCCTGGACGGGTTCGCCGACGACGACCTGCGCCTGTTGACGATCCTCGCCGACCAGGCTGCGACAGCCCTCGAGTCCGCTCGACTGCTGACCCGCTCCCAGGAACTCGCCGGCGAGTTGCGCCGCCTCCTGGACATGAGCAGCGAGCTGTCGGGGAGCCTTGACTCGCGCCAGGTCGCGAACCTGATGGCCGGCCACCTCGCGACCGCCATGGGCGCCGACGAATGCGCGATCAGCTACTGGGATCGGCCGACCGGTCGAATCGAGTCGCTGGGGTACTTCCCGGCACTGCGCATCGAGGAGCTGGAACCCTTCTTCGTCGTCGACGGCTTCCCGGAGACGCTGCGTGTCCTGGAGCGCCAGGAGACGGTCATCATCGACGCCGCCGACGAGGCGGCCGATCCGGCCGAAGTCGAACTGCTCACGCGCGACGGCAATCGGATGCTGGCGATGCTGCCACTCGTCGCGAAGGGCCAGTCGATCGGCCTCGTGGAGCTGTTCTCGCGAGGCGCGGTCCGCTGGGACGACGAGCATCTGAACCTGGCCAGGACGATGGCCAACGAGGCGGCCATCGCCCTGGAGAACGCGCGGCTCTACGAGGAAGCCCGCAAGCTCGCCGACCGCGACCCGCTCACGGGCTTCTACAACCATCGATTCCTGCACGAGCGCCTCGGCGAGGAGGTCGTGCGCGCCCAGCGCGCCAGGCGGCCGCTGAGCGTGCTGATGCTCGATCTGGACGATTTCAAGCTGGTCAACGACACCTTCGGCCACCTCTTCGGCGACCGGGTCCTGGGCTGGGCCGCGGAACTCATCCGTTCGACCTTGCGTGGCTCGGACATCCCGGCCCGCTACGGCGGCGACGAGTTCGCGGTGATCCTGCCCGAGACGGACGCCGACGAGGCGCGCATCGCCGCGACCCGGATTCTGGAGGCGTTCCGCGACCGCCCGTTCGTGGGCGAACAGCGCGGACCGGTGCCACTCGCAGGCTCCATCGGGATGGCCACCTTCCCGGCCGACGGCCGGACCGGCACGGACTTGATCGCCGCGGCCGACCAGGCCCTGTACCGCGTGAAGC
>JANOTJ010000329.1:0-2609 GCA_031416295.1 Chloroflexota bacterium | reverse complement strand
CGGTCGATCCGTCCCCTGGAGGTCCTCGTGGTGGATGACGGCTCGACGGACGACACCGTCGCGATGGTGCAGGCCCGCCCGGAGGCGGCGGGTTCGCTCGCAGGCGTGGTCCTGCGCGTCGTGCGCGTCCCGCACGGGGGCAAGGGCGCGGCCGTTCGCGCTGGCATGCTCGCGGCGCGCGGGGACCTGGTGATCTTCGCCGACGCCGACATGGCCACGCCGCCGGATCAGCTGCCATCGCTGGTCAAGGCCTTGGCGGATCACGACGTTGCCCTGGGCTCGCGCATCCAGCCCGATGGCTCGGACATGCGCGCCACCCAACCCAGCTTCCGGCGGCTCCTCGGCAAGCTCTTCCATGTGCTCGCGTCGGTCTGGGTCGCAGGCCCCGTCCAGGACACCCAGTGCGGCTTCAAGGGCTTCACCCGGCGGGCCGCCCAGGATCTCTTCGCCCGCCAGCGGATCACCAGCATCGTCTTCGATGTCGAGCTCGTGTATCTCGCCCGGCGGCGCGGCTACGACCTCGCCATCGTGCCCGTCCGCTGGTTCGACAAGCGCGGGTCGCGGATGCGCGCGAGACCCGGGCTCGCGCTGCGAGTGGCCTGGGACCTGTTCCGGATCCCGTTGCTCCATCGACGCAGCGGTCGCGCCGACAGGTCATCGCGGGCGTGATGAACGGCGATCGCCTCACCCATCTCGGCAGGACCGCCCTGCCGATCCTGGCCGGGCTCTCATTCCTGGGTGGCGTGGCGCTCACCCTTGGCGTCGCAGGCCAGACCCTGGGTTTCGACTTCCTGGCCTACCACCAGGCAGCCGTTCGCCTCCTGGCCGGCCAGCCGCTCTATGACATGTCGTTCACGGCGACCGGCGGGTTCGGGCTGTTCTACTACCCGCCCACCTTCGCGCCCCTCATCGTGCCGCTCGGTCTGCTCAGTGGGGCGGCGGCGACCTGGACCTGGATCGCACTATCCATCGCCGCGTTCCTGGCGGGGGTCGCCCTGCTCCCGGTCTCTCGATCGGTGCGCTGGTGGCTGATCCTGCTGGCGGGCCTGTCCTTCCCGTTCGTGTATGCGGTCAAGCTCGGGCAGGTCGGACCGATCCTGTTCGGGCTCTTCGCGCTCGGCTGGCGTTCCCTTGACGAACCGGTCCGGCTCGGCCTCGGCGGGGCCCTCGGGGCAGCCATCAAGCTCCAGCCCGGGCTGGTGCTCGTGTGGGCATTGCTCACCCGGCGGTTCGGCGCAGTCGTGGTCGGCGCCATGGTCCTGGTCGTCCTTGCTGGAGCCGCCCTGGCGATGGCCGGCGTCGGGACATGGGCGGACTTCCTGACGCTGCTCAGGACGGTCAGCGACCCCATCGCGACCGAGCACAACTTCACGCCGGGTGCTGTGGCCTTCCAGCTCGGTGTCCCCGTGGCGACGGCGTCGTGGATCCAGTTCGCCAGCACCGCGGGCGTGGTCGTCGCGTTGCTGGTCGCCGTGCGCGCATGCTCGTCGGAGGCTTCCTACCTCGTCGCGGTGGTCGCCAGCCAGCTCGTGTCGCCGATCCTCTGGGACCATTACGCGATGCTCCTGCTGCTGCCCGTCGCCTACCTGCTGGCCGCCGGTCGATGGTGGGCGCTGGCGATCCCGCTGGTCACGGCCTGGCCGCTCGTCGACGTCACGCCACCGATCGTCTACCCGATCGTGTTCTGGGTCACGCTCCTGGCCACGCTCTTCGTCGGCCGGTCGGAGCGCCGCTCGCGCCCGTCCGCGACTCAGGCCGCGGTCGCCGCGTGAGGGCGCGGATCGACCGCGCGACGGCACTGGGCCTGGGGGTCGTGGCGGTCTCCGCTGTCCTGTACTGGCTGGCCAACCGTGGCTTCGATGCCAATCGCGGCGACTTCTTCTACCTCGCCGATGCGTTCCTGCACGGGCGAGTGTGGCTGGACTTCCGCCCGGGGTTCGGCAACTCCAACGACGTGATCCTCGTGGATGGTCGGTTCTACGTGCCGTTCGCGCCGTTCCCGGCGGTGGCGCTGATGCCGCTGGTGGCGGTCATCGGGGCGCTTCCGGCCGACCAGATCGAGTCCGCGATCAACGCCGTCCTGGCAGCGTGGGGCGTCGGGCTGTGCTGGTGGCTGCTCGGCAGGATCGGCGTGGAGCGGCTCGTCGACCGGCTGTGGCTGACCATCCTGTTCGGGTTCTCCACGCAGATCCTGTGGGTCACGACCCGGGGCGGCGTGTGGCATACCGGGCACCTCGTTGCGACCATCCTGACCTTCGCCTGCCTGCTGGAGCTGTGGGGCTCGCGGCGCGCCTGGCTCATCGGCCTGCTGGCCGGCGCCGCGTTCATGACCCGGGCACCCCTGGCCTTCGCGATCCCGTGCTACGCGCTCCTGCTCGCCCCCGGCGGGACGCTTGCGCTTCGGCGTTTCGTTGGCGACACGGCCGGCGGCCTCCGCGGGCTGCCGTGGCGGACGTGGATCGTCCTGGGCCTTGGCGTGTCGCCGGCGCTCATCGGGTTCTTCGCCTACAACCAGGTCCGCTTCGGGACGCCCTTCGAGTCGGGGTATGCGCTGGCCACCCTGCCCGCCTGGCTGGAGGCGCAGCGTGAGCGCGGGCTGTTCTCCATCG
>JANOTJ010000328.1:0-8714 GCA_031416295.1 Chloroflexota bacterium | reverse complement strand
CGAGCTCGACGGGACGTTCGGTCCATTCGCGGAGCTCGTCCGGCACGCCCGGAACGGGCTCGCTCCACGGGTCCATGCGGGCGTCGACGTAGAAGTTCACCTGTAGCGCCGGGTCGAGATCGGGGAAGTCGGTACGGTTGTGCGCAAACGATTACGGCGCGCCGATGACGAGCGTCGCCTCCTGCACGATCAGGTCATCGTGTCGGGTCCGGGTCCTCGGTTCAGAACGCTCAAGCGCGAGGTCGCCGAGGCCACGCGGCCCGCCCGTGGGCCACACGTCCGATGTCCTCGCCCACATGTTCGGCAGCTCCTCGAGGTAGGCGTGTCCTCTTCGGTCGTCCGGCCATGATCAGCGAGGGACGCAGCTCCGCCGCCACGATCACCTCCGAGGCGCTCCCCCTCGATGTCCTCAAGGATCGTCGAGGCGACCCGCGGGCTGGCGGGCACACCAGCCCCGGAGGCATCGCCCCAGCCGCGAGCGCACCGTCATCTCGAAGACTGAACGACGGCCCCGAGCGCGTCATGCGACCGGTGGTCTCTTCGTCACCGGCTACACTCGTGCTGCGGTGAGGACCCCGCCAGGATCCTCTCGTAGGGGGGGAGGCATCGAGGCACGACCCATCATGCACGACAAGTCTCGCCGCATCGGCCTCTGGGTATGCGCCGGCGTGATCACCGTGGCGGCCACGCTGGTGATTGGGACGGGCCATACCAACGACTATCTCGGTCCATACGTGGCCCTCGCTGCCCTCTCCTGCCTGGCGGGATGGTGGGGTGACCGCGTCGCAGCACTCGTGATCTACCTGGGCGGGATCGTCGGAGCCACCATCGTCGCGGTGGCCGCGGGCGCGGTCGGGGTGGAGCCTGGCGCAGACCCAGCGATGCGGTCGTCGTACTACGGGATGCTCGTCTTCCTTGCGGCAACGGTCGCAGCCGTCCTCGGCCTGTTCGTCGTCGCGGGGGGCTACCTGGTTGGCCGCCTGGCCAGGAGACTGAAGCCGGAGACGAGCGACCCGCTCTAGCCTCGTCGTGCACCCGGGCTCCGGTCCGGGTCTCGGGATTGTCTGGTCGCCCGATGTGGCGGAGGGCGCCTACGCGATCTCCGACCGGCGATGAACGTCGGAAATAACGCCCCCGCCGACGATCCTCACGGACAGTTGGATAGTGTCGGCGCTAGTCCTCTCGCCCCGACCAAACCTATCTCATCCGGGAGGTCCAGCGGAGTGGTCGTTTCGCCATATAGACAGACAGCAGCCGGGCCGATCCCACACGATCTTGCCATCGTGTAGAGCCTGGCCGTCGGCAGCGCTGCTTGCAAGGCGTGCGCCATTCGCTTGCTCGGCTACCCTTCGCCCATGGAGGAGACAGCGACGAGGGAGGCGGACGAGGCCGTCCCGGTCGATAGTGGATTGGTCGCCCTTCGAGACGGACGATCCATCGCCTGGACAGCATGGGGTGCCCTCGACGGCGCGACGGTCATCGACCAACCCCATCTAGGTGACTCTGGCCGAACGGCCCTAACGATGGACATCGCGCCCTTAACGGAAGCCGGTATCCGAGTCGTGGTCGTGTGTCGTGCGGGGTTGGGACCGTCCACGAGGCACCCGGGGCGCACTGAGCAGACCGACGCGGAGGACATGCTCCAGATCATCGACGCGCTGGGTCTCGACCGAGCTCGCCTCCTTGGTGAATGCGGCGGCACTGGGGCCACTCTCGCGCTGGCCGCTCGATGGCCAGATCGGGTCAGCGGCGTCGCGCTCGTGTCATCAATGGCGCCGTTGGCTGGACCCGATGCCGACAGCTACGTCGAGGGCCGCCTCCTCAGCGTGCGTCGGTCCCTCCGGTTCGGGCTGATCGCGAGATGGATGGCACGGAGCCAGGTCAAGGCATTCGGTCGGGATCCCGCGGGATTTCTGGACCGGGCTCTGAGGACGCTACCAGCCGTCGATCGCTCGTTCGTCGAGGACCCGGTCCGGCGCGCCCACACCTCGGCGTCCTCCTCGGACTTCTATGCCTTGCCAGAGCGCGTGTTCGATGAGTGGCGGTCGATGCTCGGGCCTTGGGCGTTCGACGTCTCGGCGGTCCGGTCTCCCGTGCTCATCGAGCATGGCGACCTCGACACAACCGCACCCGCGGCGATGGCGAAATGGCTGTCCGGCCGCCTCCCATCGGGTGAGCTGCGGATCGACCCTGACCGCGGGCATTTCGTCGCGCCCGATCGCCTGGTTGGCATTCTGAAGGCTCTGATCGCGCTCGGAGAAGCGCCCTAGCGACGAGGGCTCGCCCTTCTTGTGGGCCGGATTGGGCCTCGATCAAGTCTCGAGCACCACGACGTTGCCATCGTGTCTCGGACTAGGCCGTTCGGTCTTGGCACGGTGGGGCCTCGGGTCCCTGGCGATCAGCTCAGGTAGCCTTCAGCGGCCTGCAAGCCCGTGCTGCCCGCCGCGAATGATCGAGTTCGCCTAGCCCGTCGACTGCGGCCTCCGGGCCGTGACCGGACGGGGTCCGATGCCCCGTCGCGGGTACCTGCGCGCAGGCTCCCGAGGTGGCAGTGGCCGCATGAGCCACGCGACGAGGATCGCGAGGCGCCTGCCGAGCGCCCCCGCGCACCTTTCTGTGGCGGGGGAATCCGGTCTACGTGCCGACGGGCGGGCCAGGAGGCAGGCTCAGGAAGTCCGCGGCGAGGAGGTAGGTCTGCACGATGCACTGGTCTGCCTCGACCTGCGTCACCTCGTCGTGGACGCCCCTCGAGGCCAAGTCCTGTGTGGCATCGAGCCGCCGGCCGAGCTCCTCGAGCGAACTCAGGGTCAGGCGCCTCGATGTGGCGGACGGGATCCGCTCGACCGCGAACTGGACGAGCCGGTTGATGAACTTGTCGTCGGTCATCTCGCGGTCGCGGCCGTCGGCTCCGGTAATCGTCGCCCCGGTCGCCGGGTAGAGCGCATCGGCGAGCGCCTTGATGACTCGGCGGCACGACAGCAGGGCCTGGCTCAGCGTCGCCGTGTCGTCTGTTCCCGCCCGCTCGTATGCGGCGCGGAACACCTGCAGGGCTGCAGGCGCGACCTCGGCGAGGCGGGCATCGACATGCTGGCGCACCCGCGAGAAAGTGTCGCTCGCGGTGTCGCTGACCCCGAGGGCGGCTTCGGTGCGCATCAGGAACGTGTGGCAGTGCTGCCGGACACGGCGCAGAATCTCGTGGGACGCGAGGATCTGCCTCTCGGCGTTCACCACCATATCCTGGTGGGCGCGCAACTCCTCCTCGAACCCGGGCGCGGCCGGCGGCGACAGGCGGTCCTGCACGCGCTCGAGGTAGGCGATGTGCTCCTCGATCTGGGCCACGCTCGACGGGTGCACCTTCGCCTCGGCCCCCGAACCGTCGTCCCACGATCGGCGCTCGATCCAGTCCTCGCCCACCGTTGACCTGAACTTGTCGTAGGTCTGCTGTCCGATCGCGCCGATGATCTCGAGCTTCAGGTACTCGACGGTCCGTCGGGCGTTGTGGTCGATCGCCTCGTTCGTCAGGATCCAGACGTTCAACCAGTCGCCGCGGGCGCGGGCCAGGCGGATGCAGCGATCGAGCACCTCGCTGGTTGGAGCGCCCGCGTCATGTGCGGCACCCGCGTCATGTGCGGCGTACGCGGCATCGAGCAGGGCGCGTTGACGGTCCGCGTTGTCGGTCACGGCTGGCGGCGTCCGCCACATGCCTCGGCGCCGGCGATGCTCGCCACACCGCAGCCTTGCCGGTTGCCGAGCGTGTTCCTCGTCATTGGATCCCCCAGTCACAACTCGTGTGCGGGGATGATACGGGCGACGCCTCCCGGGTCGAGGGCCAACCCCCGATCACACCCTCAATGATGCGCGGTTGGCCCCGCCCGGGCGGTGGCGATAGCTGGGACTACCGCGAGCGATCGAGGCAAGGGGCACGATCCGTTCACAGTGTGGGGAGAGCGGTCGAAGCAAGACCCCCGTGACCAGCCGCGCGGAAGTCTCGCCACGGACCGCGTCAGGGGCTTTGACGTAACGGGACATCTGCGGAAGCCGCGTGACCGAGGGCGGGCCGTGGTCCTGTGCTTGGAGTCGGCTGAGACTAGCGGGGTCGCACCGGACCCGGCCGCCTAGGGAACGAGGCCGGAGAGCGGGCCCGTAAGGATGAGTTGGCGTCCGACCTCCGGCTGCGCCCAGGGCTCGTCCGTCGGTCGCAAGGATCGGGCTCGCAGCGGCTCGGGGAGCCTGACATCGTGCGCAGGGTCAAGAGCCGCAAAGACGGTCTCAGCGAGCCGCGCGACCGAGGCGACCAGGTTTATTCCGAATGCCATCGGCTCCAGGAATGTACCCCCCGCGCTCTCCTCTTCGAACTCGTCGACGAGCCCGCCCCCGTGGTCGATGCTGTGATGAACACGGTGCGGGCCAATTTCGTCGCGGAGGCCCCACGCATCGGGTCGCTGTCGGGCGCTACGCAAACGCGACCGCATCTCCGAACTGATGTCGGCGGGCAGGAAGACCCGTGCCTGTTCCGTTCCGTCTTCGGACCGGTAGTTCAGTGCTCCGAGCGCTTCGCGATGCACCGCGTGGTGGCGCAGCACCAGCGTTGCGCTGAGTGTGCGGGTGGACGCCTGCATTTGGTCAATAACTCGGCGCCCTTGCTCGCCGGTACCGCGGACAGACCGGCGCCATTTTGGATCGTGGATCGACCACCCGGCCGGATAGGCCATCGCGATGTCGAACCACGTGCCGACCAGTAGGGCAACGTTGTCTTGGATCGCCGAGCCGCGAAGGATGATGCCGTCGAGGAGGTCTCGTATCTCGTCGATCGTGGGGTTGCTGGACTCGCGTTGCCAAGCCAGAAAGAGGTCGTCGAGGGCTTCCACGATGTAGTCGAGGCGTGTCAGGATCGATTGTGCCAGTGCCTCGAGACGCCGACCGTTCGGGAAGACGCGATTGCCGTGGACGAAGGCCGCGAACCCGGGCCATGCCGACGGCATAATTGCCCGTGTGAGCGCCCAGTAGTAGAGAAAGTCAGCCGAGCTCCAATGGGAGAACGTGCCGCCTCGCCCTGTGGCTCTCGCCCACACCCCCATGACTGTTCCGGCCTCGAGGGGAGTGAGGAGGTTCACCTCGCGCAGACCAGGCTCATCACGTAGCTTCAGGAGCGCTCCATCCTTTGAGATGACGAAATCGGCACCTGCTTCGTGGGCCGCCCGAACATCGTGCGCGGCTGCGCGCTTTCGTTCGGGGATGCGCCCGCCGAGCCTCGCGAGCGTGACGCGCACGAGGGGGAGCCCCAACAGCCATTCAGTGCCTCCGCCCCAGTCGACCCGACCTTGCTCCTCGTCCAAACCCGGGATCGGCTCAAAGGTGAGCATGGGGGCTCCGCGCCAACCGGCGGCATCGCCGCCAACGGCGAACCTCTGCACACCCCAGTCATCGGCGTTCGTGGCGAGTTGACCCACGACGAATTCCTCGTCACTCGTGAGATCAAGCAGGCTGGGGACATGGAGGGCCGCCAAGAGCTGCTCCTGATGATCGGGCTGGTGAAGACGGTCGAACGGATTGTCGGCCTCGAACGGTGACCCGAGCATCTCGAATGGATCGCGCTCGCGGCGGCTCCGGAGACGTCGATGCCGGCTCCGGAATGTCGAGTTGCGCGGCCAGACGAGCCGCCTTACGTGCACGGCACGAGGCTCCCGTTCGGCCTTCCGGTCACGCGCCAACAGACAGGACCCTTCTCGTTGTCGGTCACGTGCGAACCCCCTCTCTCTGCTGCGCCGTTGTGAGTCTACCGAGGGGCCAAGCGATCGATCGGCTGCCGACCAGGGCCGTCCATCAAAGAAATATGGATGACGCTGCGACGCGACGCGGGGTCAAGTCCTGCGACCTGGTGCAACAGCGCGTCATCCTCGGGTCCGTTCCGGAAGCTCGACGCCGATAGGGCGTTGTGGCGAATTGGGCCACGATGGGTTCATAGTGTCGCCCAAGTCATGCGCTCATCCGCCCTTGAGGCCGAACTTCGACGGGTCACCTTGCCCAACGTTCTCGACGCTGTAGATGTAGAAGTTCGGGTTGCCGCGAGCCTCGTTGACCTGCGGAACCTCGAGTGGCAGGAACCACCCGCTGGCTATCCCCGACGGCCTTTGACTTCGATCGTCCGCGGCGGGCTCTCGATGTCGGCCGGATACGCGGCCTGATAGCGGAGATCGACAGGCGCCCGGCCTGCGGCTCGCCCAAGACCGATCATGATCGCGATCGCCGCGTCTTCCACCGTCTTGTTCGCCACTGCGTCGCTGGTCCTTCATCGAGGGGCATAGACGCTTCGGATCGTCGCCAGTGATCACCCTCCGATCTCTATGTCAAACGCCACAGGCGCGACATCGAGCCAGTCCGCGATCACGGCCCTGGCCTCGGCGACGGCCTCCCGTCGATCCGTGGCAACGATCGGCAGCCGCGCTCGACGGTGAATCGGCCGTCCTCCGCCATCTTGAGCCGATAGAGCGGTCGCTCGCCACGCGCGATGATCCGCCGGCCCGCCTGGGCGGCCGCGTCCCGTCGCTGCATTTCGGAGAGACCGCGCCGCGCCATGCTCAGACGGTATTGTTGCGGGCGCCAGCTAGGTTGTCAGAAGGAGAGCATGAGCGCCCGCGACTCGGTGCTAACGGGATCCGCCGGTGAGCATTACGTGCTCTACCGCCTGCATAGGGAGGGCATCCTCGCCGCGCAGTCCCCGGCCGGTGCCCGCGAGGCGGACATCCTGGTCTTTAACAGCGACGGCCTCGGTCGCCGCATTCAGGTGAAGACGCGGACGTACGGGGCCGACGGCGGTTGGCACATGGGCGAGAAGCACGAACGCCTCCGCGACCCGGGGCTCGTCTACGCCTTCGTCGATCTCGAACCGGACCCACCAATCGTCTACGTCGTCCCGTCGGAGGTGGTGGCCAACATTGTCACCAGATCACATACCGCCTGGCTTGAGGCACCGGGTAGAGGAGGTCGCGCTCATCGCGATCATCCGATGCGCCGGATCCGGCCCGAGTACCCGTTCCCAGTGGCTGACATCGAGGGTCGATGGCTGGACGCCTACCGGGAACGCTGGGACCTCCTCAGGTAGACTCCGTTCCACGAGGAGAGGGAACCGCGATGCGTCGCCGGAGCCGTGGCAGTTACGCGCTCGAGTTCGCTCTGACTGGCGCGGCCGTCGCGCCGATGGGAGCTTATAGGGCATCAATCCGATCCTCAACCTCCGACGCCGGCGATGAACGCGGCGCGCAGGCGCTCGTTCAGGCAGCTGACCCGGCAGGCCTCGGTTCTGGACTCGCTTCGAATACCCAGCGGTCGCCGACGAATCTGTCGCCGCGATCGCGTCATCGTGTCGCGGCCAGGTAGCGAAGTTGGAGTGACTTCTGTGACTTCGAGGACAAGCAGCTCGATCACCATCGCCCGACCGATCGAGGAGGTCTTTGCCGCCCTGACCAACGTCGAGAACACGGAGAAATGGTTTCCGGCAAACGTGAAGGAGTGGTGGACATCGGAGCCGCCCCACGGTGTCGGTTCCACGCGCCACGCCGTGGCTACGATTGGCTGGCTTCGATTCCATAACGACGCCGTGGTGACAGTCTTTGAGCCGCCTCGACGGGCGGTGATGAAGGGCACCTCGAAGACTGCTCCGTTCGAGGCGGCACTCGCTTTTGAGTCGGTCGAGCACGGCACACGGGTGGACGCAACCACCGAGATCTTCCTGCGCGGCCCGGCGAAACTATTCGGGCCAATGTTCACGCGCTGGTACGGTGGTAGCTGGGAGCGAGGATTGGCCAAGCTCAAAGCGCTGATGGAGTCGAGCGAGCTGTAGCCGGACGCCCTGCGGCGTCCTACGCGGGCACCGAATCCGAGTCAGTCGCCGCCTCGAACAGTCGACGCTCCAAGATGTCCTCATCTTGCCGGAGGCGACGGAGCCTGTGACAAGGGATCGCGCCCAGCGTCCCCACGTTGGCGCCGGTGCATCATCGCGACCTCCTGAACCAGGGTGCACGCATGCGTCGAATCCCCGCGGGAGTACGCCGAGGAGTGCCGGTTACGGACACGCACCAACCTGCTCCATGTCAAAGAAGCCACGAGGGCGTGGCGCATGGCAAAGTCTCAGTTCTGACGGCGCTGAGAGCGGACGCCGCTCACTCTGCAAGGCGCCCATCAGGATCGAGCGCCAAGAGCACGTTTCCACCTCGAACGTAGAGCCGCCCGTCGGGGGATACGGTCAACGGTCCGACCTCGACAGAGGTCGGATCGAACGGCAACCGGTAGGGCCAGCCCGCCTTGAGCTTCCCCTCGCGCACCTTAGCTACGTCGACGCATTCATGCCGGACCGGCCGTCGTCAGCCTCCGAGATGGCACCTGAGATCGAGCAATTCCCCGATCGCGCAACCGTGGTGACGGAATACTTCGAACGCCATCAGCACAGGACGTCGGCGTGACCGACGACGACGACGCGCTGGCTGGAGGATCAGCCGGACCGGTTATGAGCCTCGCAACCCATACAAAACGGGTCGACGTGGACCACGCGCCCCTGTCGTCCATCGGGGCGACCTGCCACCGGATTCGCTGTTCTCAGGAGCGGGCCGTGCGGCGAGTGACGCTGAACGAGCCGGCAGATCCGTCGTGTTCGTTGACGGTGGCCACCTCAGCCCGGTGAATGGAGGATGGACGACGGCTCGCGGAGATCGTCGGTC
>JANOTJ010000327.1:0-2438 GCA_031416295.1 Chloroflexota bacterium | reverse complement strand
GGCTTCGCCACGGGCGATGGCCTCCTGCGGGGGTTGACGAAGGGAGTGTAGCGCGCGGGTGGCCGGCGGCGATCAGGGGTCAACGCCCGACGGGGGCGTCTCCAGGCACAGCGGCAGATCGACTGGGCAGCTCGGGCGCCTGAGCGGCCGACGACGCTGCCTGGACGCGCCGTGCCTCGTCAAGTCGGGCCAGGAAGGGACGGGCGCCGAGCCGGGTGAACGTCTCGCGAGCGGTCTCGATCGTGACGGGCGCCTCCGCCATCTCGCGCTCGGTCGGGGCGAGCAGGATGGCCATGTCGAGCGTGGCCATCGCCTCGTCGAACGCCAGTCCGAGGCCGCGCCACCCGCGCATCGCTTCGCGGTACCCGGCGATCGCGTCCGTCCGGCGACCTTCCAGCGCGGCGATACCGGCACGAAGCGCGACTCGATCGAGTTCGGTGGCCTGGCCTCTGATGACCGAGCGGTCCATCTGCTCGACGAGCCCGGTCGCGCCCGGGGCGTCATTCGCCCAAAGGGCAGCCCGCGCGGCGAGGGGCAACGTGATCGGCTCGAAGTAGTTGGTGACCCGTGCAGCGGCCTTGGCCTCGTGTTGTGCCTCGGGCAGCCGCCCGGAGGTCAACGCCATCCACGCTCTCGCCCAGTGGCAGTAACTGGTGTACTGCGGGTCCGGCGTGCCCGGCAGGAGACCCTCAGCGGCGGCCACGTCCTCCGCCGCATCACCACCACGGAGGGCGGTCATGACCGCCCGGTCGACGTAGAGCTCAAGATAGAAGTCCCCGATGGTCTCGTTCGCCAACCACTCGTCGAGCAGCGCCGAGGCCCACGCCCATTCGCCGACGCGGATGGCACACGAGACGGCATTGCCGACCATCCCGAAGCCGTAGGCCACGGACCCGAGGCGGCTCGCGATCTCCAGGCCTTCACGGGCCATGGCGAGCCCTGCGCCCGGGTCGGCGAACTGTTCGTAGAACGTGAGCACCGTGCGTGTTGACAGGTGGACCCGCTCGAGATCGTTCGCGAGGGCGAGCTCATGAGTCCCGCGCTGAAGGATGAGCGCCTCCCGTGGTCGATCGAGCCGGAACAGAAGGGTGCTCAGCCGCTGCAACGCGGCGGCGGTCTGTCCCAGCAGATCGAGGCGCTCAGAGACCGGGAGCAACCGCTCGAGCCACGTGAGCGCGGTCAAGTCATCGTTCGCCGCTATGTGGGCCGATGCCATCTCGAGCATGAGGGCGACGCCTGCCGGCGCTTCCTCGAGATCGGAGAACTCCTCCCAGGCGGCCTGCAACTGTTCGAGGGCGCGGGGATTGTGGCGCCCGAGGGTGACCGTGGCGCTGGTGTATGCCGCGGTCGCCAACGCGATCTCGCTGCGGTCCCCGATCCCGCGCCTCGCCTCGAGCGCACCGAGCGCATGCCGCTCGGCCACCTCGGCCACGAGGCCCTGCCGGGCAGATGCAAGCGCCAATTCGTGGAGATCCGCGCGATCGGCCGGGTCTCGGGCCACCGCGAGGGCATGCTCCAGGAACGCGATCGCCTGCGTGTGAGCGCCGAGGGCAGCGGCCCGCTCGGCGGCGCCACGCAGGGCCAGCCGAGCCTGGGCTGCAAGGGCATCTGCCTCGGGGCCATCGCTGGCGTACCCGTGCGCGGCAAGGTAATGACCGGCGAGCGCTCCCGCCAGTTCCTCGGTCCCAAGCGACTCGAAGAAGCGCGCGGCAGCGAGATGGCGGACCTTGCGATCGCGCTTCGCCAGCGTGTTGTAGGCGACCTCCCTGATCAAGGCCTGCACGAACGCGAACTGCCCACGTTCGGGCGATCGTAGGTCCGACATCTGGACCAGCAGCTCCCGTCGAACGAGGGCTCGAAGGCGCGGCTCGAGGGCGATCGGGTCCACGCCCGAGACAGCGGCGACACCGGCCAGGGTGAAACTCTGACCGAGGACGGCGGCGTCCGCCACGAGGCCACGGTCGGCGGGCTCCAGCTCGTCAAGGCGTGCGGCGATGAGCGCGGTCAGCGTCTCGGGCACCGCAAGATCCGATAGGTCATCCCCTGGGCGATAGACGCCGTCTTCCAGGGCAAGCCGACCCTGGGACAGGAGCATCCGGACGGTCTCGACCGCATACAGCGGGATCCCGTCGGCGCGCGCCACGATCACATCGCGGGCCGTGGCCGGTAGGCCGGGAACGAGACCGGCGAGCAGCTCGCGCATCGCCGGAGTCGAGAGCGGTTCGAGGTGAATCGACGTGAAGCTTCGCTTGCCGGCGCCCCAATCGGGTCGGCGCTCGAGCAACTCGGGGCGGGCCAGGGTCACGATCAGGATCGGGACGTTCCGGCTCCACTCCAGCATGTGGTCGATGAAGTCCAGGAGGCCCGAGTCGGCGTGATGGAGGTCCTCGAAGACCATGACGACCGGGCCGCTCGCGGACAGGCGCTCGAAGAAGGTC
>JANOTJ010000326.1:0-5498 GCA_031416295.1 Chloroflexota bacterium | reverse complement strand
CGATCATGATCGGCGACGGGATCGGCACGGACCTCGCAGCGGCGCGGGCCGTTGGCGCCCGGTGCATCTTCATGCTGACCGGCGTGACCACGCGCGAGCAGGTCGAGGCGCTGCCGCCCGATGAGCAGCCGACGGCCATCGCCGCCGACGCGGCCGAGTTGGAGGCCGCTCTCGAGTCCCTGGCCGCGCCCGAGGAGACCGGAGCCTAGGCCGGCCGCAGGTGGCGCCGGGCCGTGCGTGGCCTGCGCGACCACGGGTCCTGGGCCGTGGGGCCAGCCGCCGAGACCCGCCGCTTGCGCCAGCCGCTGGCCGCCGCCGGGACACGCCGCCGCTGGCTGCGGCCGAGACCCGCCGCTACGGGCCGCCGCTGGCGCGGATATTCCCTACCAGCACTGGTGGTGCTGGTATCGGCCGTGCACGATGCCCATCGAGTCCACTGTGGGTTGGTCCACGCACGGATCGGGCTCGATCCGGCCCGGAATCGCTCCCGAAGGGCGTCATCGAGCCCGTAGTAGCACTGGTGCTGCTGCAAGGGAAAACGGCGGGTACCGCGGGTGCAGCGGTGGCCGCGGGGGCCGCGGGTGCAGCGAGAGCCGGGAGCGGGGCCGCGGGTACCGCGGGTGCAGCGGACCGCGCCGGGGAGCGAGAACCGGCAGCGGGTGGGCGCGGGTGCCGCGCGTGGCCCGAACCGGCGGCGCGCCGCGGACGGCGGAACATCGAGCTGCTCCGGCGCGTCACCGGGCACATGACGACACGACGACATCCGGCCGGCATCGCGACCACGTTGCTCGTGGCGGTCATCGCGATCGTCGCGACGGCCTGTGCGAGCGCGGGCGCGACCCCGAGCCAACCCCCTGTAGCGCCGGTCGACGCGAACGGCGACTGGCGGCTCACCGCCGGGACGGTTGACGGCGCGGCCATGCCCCTCGACGACCGATGGCCGGTGACGCTCACGATCGATGGCTCCACGGTCGGGGGCACGGCGGCCTGTAACGGCTACGGTGGCCAGATCGTCGTCGAGGGAGGCGAGGTCCGGATCGGCATGCTCTCGATGACCGAGATGGGCTGCGAGCCGGAGGTCATGGCCACTGAGGCCGCGTACGGTGCCGCGCTCGGCCGGATCCGCCAGGCCACGATGGATGGCGAGGCGCTGTTGCTTGCCAGCGACGGCGTGAGCCTCCGGTTCGAGGCGATCCCGCCGGTCCCGATGGCCGACCTCCTCGACACCGACTGGACGTTGGACACGCTGATCGCCGGGGGCGTCGCGTCGTCGGTCGCCGGCGAGCCCGGCACGCTCATCCTCCATGGCGATGGCCGATTCGAGGGCTCGACCGGATGCCGGACCTTCAGCGGGCGCTACCGGGAGTTCGGCGGCGAGATCAAGGCCACGGCCATGGCCATGGACGATCGGGCCTGCCCGGCGGCGCTGGCCGACCAGGACGGCCACGTCACCGGCGTGCTCGGTGACGGCTTCACGGCCGTCGTGGACGGCGATCGGCTCACGCTCACGGCGGCCGGCGGCATCGGCCTGGTCTACGTCGCCGCCGACTGACCGATGGGCGCCGAGTCCGCCCGACCGGCCGAGTCCGCCCCACCGGCCGGGTCCGCCCCACCGGCAGCCCGCTCCAGGAGGGTAACGACTCGCCGCGCCCCGAGCCCCTCCGCCAGTGTGATCGCGGAGGCGGCCGCAGCCGCCGCCTCGGGCTGATCAGGGCCGAGCAGGGTCACGAACACGAGCGCGGTGAGGATCTCGTCCCACGGTAGCCCGAGGTCCCGCCATCCGGTCAGGGCGGTCCGGTACCCGTTGATCGCTGCATCGCGATCCCCGTCCAGCGCGGCCAGGCCGGCCCGGATGCTCGCCCGGTCGGCATCGACCGCGCGGCCGTGGGCCGCCGTGCGAGCGAGGTGCTCGAGCCCCGCTCGAGCCCCGCCGATGTCGCCGGTCAGCAGAGCCATGTGGGCCGCCCGGGGCAGGCAGTACGGGGCGTTGAGGCTGCTGGTGGAGGCGACCGTCATCCAGTGGCGGTGCGCCTCCTCGAACCGACCGTCCGCGAGCGCCGCCCAGCCGCGCACGTCGGAACCGGCCGCCTTCACGTCAAGGTCCTCGACGTCGATCGAGGCGTCGTCGAGGCCCTGGATGGTGGCCTCGGGATCGCGCGTCCCGCGCAGGAGTCCCACGATCATCGTCGCGGCCTCCATCGGCACGCGCAGGCTCGGCTCGATCTGCAGCTCATCGAGGTTCGCCAGCTGCTCGGCCTGCCAGTCCCACTCACCGGCGCGGAAGGCATCCTCGCCGCCGTTGCCGATGAGCAGCAGCTCGCTGTCGCGCTGACCGATCCGACGGGACAGCTCGATGGCCTGGATAGCCAGCTCCATCGCGCCGCGCGGGTCGCTGATCCCGACGTTGAGGGCGAGCGACACCAGGGCGCGGATCTCCCAGGCCAGCAGTCCATGCTCCACCGCCAGCCGCCGGGCGCCTGTGACCAGGGCGGTGCCCTCGACCGGGCGTCCGAGCTTGTGCAGGAGCCCACCCTTGTTCAGCAGGCCACCGATGGTCGTCTCGACGAGCTCCAGGCGCTCGGCGATCGCGAGCCCCCGATCGACCGCCGCGAGGCCGGCCTCGAACCGGTCTTCCCCGAAGCGCACGCGGGCGAGCATGGTCAGGAGCTCGGCGAGGTCCGCCTCGTCGGCTCCGGTCTCGGCCCGCTCCAGCACGGACTCGATCAGGACACCGGCAGATTCCCCGCGTCGTCCGCCGATGAGCGCACCCGCCAGGGCGGTGATCGCCCGGTATGTGCCGGCCGTGTCGCCGGCCGATTCGCGCAACTTGATGGCCTCACGAAGGTACGTCTCGGCGTCGTCCGGTCGCACCGCGGCCGAGGCGGCCTTGCCGGCGCGTTCCAGGATGGTCGCCCGCAGGCTCGGCTCTGTGGTGACCGTCAGGGCCTGGTCGAGGAAGCGGATGGCCTGCTCCGTCGACCCGAGAGCCAGCGCCCGGTCGGCCGCCCCGACGATGGCCAGGCGCGCCTGAATCGCCACGGCTTCGGCCTCGGGTCCGTCGGGATCGGCCTGGTACGCCGCGAGGTAGTGCGCGGCGAGCGCACCGGCCAGCTCCTCCTCGCCGAGCGATTCGAAGAAGCGCGCGGCCGCCAGGTGGCGACTGCGTCGGTCGCGCCGGGCCAGGGTGCCGTAGGCGACCTCGCGGATGAGCGACTGGACGAAGGCGTACATGCCCCGCTCGGGTGAGCGCGGATCGACGTCCTGGGTCACGAGGTCGTTGCGGGCCAGGACATGCAGGCGGGCCTCCAGGTCGGCCGGCGTCTCGCCGGTGATCGCCGCGAGTCCCGCCAGCGTGAAGCTCTGGCCGAGCACCGCCGCGTCCTGGAGGAGCGCGCGGTCGGCCGGCGCGAGGCCGTCGAGGCGGGCCGCGATGAGCGCTTGCAGGGTCTCCGGAACGGCCAGTTCGCCAAGGTCGCCGGTCGGCTCGAAGCCATGGTCCGTCTCGCGCAGACGGCCGTCCGCGACGAGCATCCGGATGGTCTCCACGGCGTACAGCGGGATGCCGTCGGCTCGGGCGATGATCGATCGGACGGTGTCGGCCGGCAGGCCCGGGACCAGCCCGTCGAGGATCTGGCGCATGGCCGCCTCGTCGAGGGGCTCCAGGCCCAGGGCCAGGAAGTTGCGCCGGCCGGCACCCCAGTCGGCCCGCCGATCGAGCAGGTCGGGTCGGGCCAGGGTCACGATCAGGATGGGCACGCCGCGGCTCCACTCGAGCACGTGATCGATGAAGTCGAGGAGGCCCGCATCGGCCCATTGCAGATCCTCGAACACGAGGGCGACGGTCTGGGTGGAGGCCAGCCGCTCGAAGAACGTGCGCCACGCCCGGAACAGCTCGTCACGGCCGCCGGCGGGCGGCTCGCCGACGCCCAGCAGGGCGAGCAGGGCGGGCTCGATCCAGCGTCGCTCGGCCTCGTCGGGCACGTGTTCGCGGACGCTCACCGCGATCTTGTCGCGGGTCGTCGTCGCGTCGTCCACCTCCAGGAGGCCAGCTCGCGAGCGGACCATCTCGCCCAGCGCCCAGAAGGTCACGCCCTCGCCGTACGACGGCGAGCGGCCCTCGTGCCA
Organism: Chloroflexota bacterium; assembly: GCA_031416295.1. Taxonomy (GTDB): domain Bacteria; phylum Chloroflexota; class Limnocylindria; order Limnocylindrales; family CSP1-4; genus SPCO01. The sequence continues at coordinate 1,373 of JANOTJ010000326.1, read as the reverse complement.
CCACACCCCCTCCACGACGCCATCGACGTACTTGAGGAATTCCCAGGCGAGTCGGGTCTTGCCGATGCCGGCCTGGCCGGTGATGGACACGAGGCGCGCCCGGCGTTCGCGAGCGGTGGCGTGGAACAGGTCCTTGAGCAGGCGCAACTCCGCGTCGCGGCCGACGAACGGCGCCTCGAGGCGATCGTTCCGGCCGGCACCCTTGCGCTTGCTGACCACGCGCAGGGCCAGCCACGTGGCGACCGGCGTGTCCTTGCCCTTGAGCGTCTGGTCACCGGCCGGCTCGAAGGCGATGGCCGAGGCCGCCGCCCGCTGGGTGGCCTCACCGACCAGGACCGTGTCGGGCGCGGCCACCGACTGCAGTCGCGACGCCGTGTTGACGAGGTCGCCGGCGACCATGCCCTGGTCTTTGGCGCCCAGGGTCACCGCGGCCTCGCCCGTCAGGACTCCGGCCCTGGCGTGGACCTCGGGGCCCAGGCCGCGCACCTCGGCGACCAGATCCAGGGCTGCCCGGACGGCTCGTTCGGCATCATCCTCGTGGGCGATCGGAGCGCCCCACACGGCCATGACGGCGTCGCCGATGAACTTCTCGACGGTCCCGCCGTAGCGCTCGATGACGCCGCGCGCGATCTCGAAGTACGCGGTCAGCAGCTCGCGCACCGATTCCGAATCGCGACCCTCGGAGATGGTCGTGAACCCGACGAGGTCCGCGAACAGGACACTGACCAGCCGACGTTCCGCGACGGGCAGCGCCTGACCGGCGGGTTCCGCGCGCAGCGCGCCGGTGGCCGCGATACCGGCTTCGTCGACGGCGGGAGCGGCCGCCCCGGTCGATGCCGGCTGGCCGAGCCGGGTCCCGCAATCGCCACAGAACCGCGCTGTCGGGACGTTGGCCGACCCGCAATCGCCACAGACGGCGATGAGGCGCGCGCCGCATTCCTGGCAGAACTTGGCGCCCGGATCGTTGGCGCTTGCGCAATTCGAACAGTTCACGTTGCGAGGGTAGCCGCTGAGGCCGTCGAGTGTGGGCGTGCCCGTGGCGTCAGGCCGTGGCGAGCTCCGGGATGTCCGCCGCCCAGGCGTCGAACTCGGCGCGCAGCGGGGCCAGCGTCGCGTCGTCCGCGAATGCGACATCGAGGGCGTAGCGGTCCAGTGCCCAGACCTCGGGGAGGGTCAGCCCGATCTCCTCCACCGCCCGCGCGTACTCCTCCGACAACGTGATGTCCGAGACTGTCGTGTCGTCCGTGTTGAGGGTCACCGGCACCCCTGCTCGATGCAGCCGGGCCAGCGGATGGGCCGCGACCGACGCCACCATCCCGGCCTGCCAGTTGGAGGTCGGGCACAGGTCGAGGGGGATGCCACGGGCCGTCAGC
>JANOTJ010000325.1:0-4775 GCA_031416295.1 Chloroflexota bacterium | reverse complement strand
GAAGGCGTGGGCGGCAGTGCTCGATGGGTGAACGTCGGCCCGCTCACCTTCCAGTTCAGCGAACTCGCCAAGATCCTGATGATCATCGTCCTCGCCTACTACCTGGCCGGGCGGGAGGGCAAGCTCGATTCGCCGGGGTCCATCCTCGGGGCGTGCGTGCTGGTCGTTCCGCCGTGGGTGCTGGTCATGGTCCAGCCGGACCTCGGGACGTCGCTGGTCTTTGCCGCGATCCTGGCCGGGATGCTCTGGATGTCCGGTGCCAGCCTCAAGTGGCTGGCCGTCCTGGCAGCCGGCGTCGTGGCGATGGTCCCGATCGCGTGGACGTACGTGTTGCGCGACTATCAGAAGGAGCGGCTGACGTCGTTCCTCAACCCGAATCCGGACGTCACCGGGGCTGGCTACCAGCTCTATCAGTCGCACATCGCCGTGGGCTCCGGCGGCTGGGTGGGCAAGGGCCTGACCAATGGGACCCAGGCCCAGGGCGACTTCCTGCCCGTCCAGACCACCGACTTCGTGTTCTCCGTCCTCGCCGAGGAACTCGGCTTCGTGGGCGCGCTCGTGATGTTCACGCTGTTCGTGCTGCTGATGTGGCGGATCCTCGTCGCCGGGTGGCGGTCGCGTGATCCGTTCGGGATGCTCTTCGCATCGGGCGTGGCCTCGATGCTGGTCTTCCAGTTGTTCGTGAACGTCGGTATGGTCATCGGGATCATGCCCATCACCGGCATCCCGCTGCCGTTCGTGACCCACGGTGGCGCGTCGCTGGTGAGCATCGCCATCGGCCTCGGCCTGCTCCAGAGCATCAACGTGCGCCAGACTCGGGTCGAATGGTGATACTCCCGGAAGCGTGGTCGCGAACGGTCGCGGCGCTGAGGATGCGCTCCTGATCGCCGCCGTCGCGGCGGCACCGCCCGTCCCCGAGCTGGTCGCCGGTGCGGCTGGCGCCCCCTTCGAGGTGATGCTCGGGATCTTCCTGCTGTTCGTCGGGGCCAAGGTCGGCGAGGAGGTCGCGCGCCGGCTCGGCCAGCCCGCGGTCATCGGGGAACTGGCCGGCGGCTTCATCGTCGGCCCTGGGGCGTTGGCTCTCGTGGCACCCGGCGAAACGGCGTTCGTGCTGGCCGAGATCGGCGTCGTCATCCTGCTCTTCTCGGTCGGCCTCGGGGTCCGACTCGACGACCTGCTGGCGGTCGGGCGTCCGGCCGTCCTGACCGCGCTCATCGCGATGGTCCTGCCGATCCTGGCCGGGGTCGGGATCGGGCTGCTGCTCGGCGAATCGCCGGGCACGGCCGCATTTGTCGGGCTTGCCCTGGCGGCGACCAGCATCGGTATCACGAGTCGCGTGCTCGCGGACATGGGCGTGCTGTCCCGGACCTTCGCCCGGGTCGTCCTCGGTGCCGCGGTCATCGATGACGTGCTCGCCTTGATCCTCATCGGGATCGTCTCGGGTGCGGCCGAGGGCGACATCTCCGGGTCGACCATCCTGATCGCCGTTGCGGCCGTCGGGCTTGTCGGCCTCGGCTTCGCGGCGGCACGCCGAGCGCGCGGGCTGAAGCGCGAGGTCTTCACCTTCCCGTTGTTCGCGGACACGCCGCTGGTCCCCGCGTTCATGCTCATGTTCGCCGTCGCGCTCGTGTCGGCGGCGATCGGCCTTGCGGCCATCGTCGGGGCGTTCGTGGCCGGCCTCATCGTGGCCGAGACCGAAGCCCAGGACGAGCTCGAACACGAGATGCGACCACTCGGCCAGATCTTCACGCCGTTCTTCTTCGCGGTGACCGGCGCCCAGCTCGACCTGTCGGCCTTGCTCGATCCATCGATCGCTGCGCTCGCCCTCGTCCTCGCGCTCGCGGGCGTGGCGACCAAGGTCGTCGGCGGGTACGTCGGGGCGCACTCGCTGGGGCGCTGGAGCGCGACGACGGTCGGCTTCGGGATGGTCCCGCGCGGGGAGGTCGGGATCGTCGTGGCCAACCTCGGGCTTGCCGCCGGGCTCCTCTCGACCGGGTTGTTCAGCGCGATCCTGATCGCCGTCGTCGCGACGACGATCGTGGCGCCGTACCTGCTTGCGTGGTCGATCCCCAGGGCCGAAGCCGAGGCTCGCGCACTCGGAGTGGCCGCCCGCTGAGGGCCGGCTTGAGGGCCGCCCGACGAGCGTGTCCCACCGTGGGCCGCCGGCCCTGGTTCAGCGCCGCCGGAACAGGCCGCGGCGGTCGCTCGACTCGGCCTCCGCGGACCGGCGCCGGCCGGTGCGCCGCAGGATCGCATCGATCTCGTCGCGATAGGGCCGCCCGATCGGGGCGCGGTCGAGCCACTCCAGGTACTCGATGTCGGTCCGGGCGATCTCGCCGGTCGACCAGCCCGCGTAGCGGCCGAAGTTGAGGACGCCCCCGGACGGGTTGCCGGGCGCAGGTCCGGCAGCGCCGGTGCCGTCCGCCTGGCGCATCGAAGCGTCGTATCCGCCGCCGATCGTCGAGCGCCCGCTGGTCCAGTCGCGCGACACCATCTCGGGTGCGGGCTCGAGCCCACGTGGTCGCTCGGTCGCCTCGGGCCTCGGACTCGCGCGCTGCGCAGGGTGCGTCGCTGCGCGGGTCGCCTGCGCGGCCGCGGGAGCGCTTGTCGCCTCGGGCTCGGAGGCACGGCGTGACATCGCCTCGCGCAGCGCTCGCTCGCGATCGAAGGCGGCGCGCCTGGCCGGATCGCCGATCTGCGCCCACGCGCCGTTGAGCGCGGCCATCCGGGCCGCAGCCTCGGGCCCCTCGGCGACGTCGGGATGGTACTTGCGGGCGAGCCGTCGGTAGGCCGCCGAGATCACCTCGTCCTCGGCTTCCGGATCGACCTGCAGGATCTTGTAGGGATCCGGCGCAGGTGCGCTCATGGCGGACCGTTCCCGCGCGCGGCGAGCCGGTCATGGAGCCCGAGTTCCGCGACCGAGGCGGCCAGGGTCGCACTCGCCTCCGGGCTGAGCCGCCGGAACAGGTAGCGCACGACATCGCGGATGGCCGCGGCGATGGGCAACGCGAGGATCGCCCCGAGTAACCCGGCGAGCGCTCCTCCGACGATGATGGCGAAGATGACCGCGGCCGGATGCAGCTCCACGGCGTCGCCCTGGATCTTGGGCACGAGGATGTTGTTCTCGACCTGCTGGACGAGCGTGTAGAGCACGAGCGAGGCGACCACGGCCTCGACACCGGCAGTCGCTGCCAGGAGCACGGCGGGCACCGCCGCGATGATCGGTCCGATGATCGGCACGAGTTCCAGGATGCCCGCGATCACCGAGAGCAGGATCGCGTAGCGCCCGAAGACCGGATCGATGGTCACCGACAGGATGGTCAAGCCGATGAACGTGAAGACGCCGACCGTGACTCCCAGGATCAGCTGGCCTCGCACCCACTGACCGAAGACGCGCTCGACGATGCGCACGATCGCCCACACGTCGAACCGCCAGGCCGCCGGCAGGGATGCGTCGAAGCGATCGGTCAGGGCCACCCGATCCTTGAGCAGGTAGAACACCCAGACCGGCAGCAGCAGGTAGCCGAACAGGGCTCCGATGATCCCGCCCGCGCCGGTGAGCACCGGCACCAGGAATGAGACGTCGACCGCGGGCGCGCTGGTCCCGCCCGAGGCGAGGCCGGCGAGGAAGGCGTCGATCCAGTCGCGGACCGCATCGGGGATCTGAAGACGGGCATAGACCTCGCCCAGCCGCTCGACCTGCGCCTGGAGCTGCGCCAGCAGTCCGGGCAGATCGTCGGTGAAGCGCAGCACCTCGTTCACCATCGGGGTGAGCGTGATGTTCAGCAGTTCGAGGAACACGAACGCCGAGACGACGTACACGACGATGATGGCCAGGGTGCGCGGCATCCCGCGCCGGACGAGCCAGCGCGCCGGCGGATCGAGCAGGTACACGAGAAGCAGGCCGACCACGAACGGCGTGACAGCGCCACGCGCCATCCACAGGAGGATCCCGATGATCACGGCGGCGATGAGCAGGACCGCGACCCGCGGCGACAGGGCGGCGACCCGCGGCGAGTCGCGCGGCGAGGCCGGATCGATGAACGGCGGCGGAGGAGGCGCGACGCTCGGATCCGTGGTGCGCTCGGGCTCGTGCATCGTCCGGCAGACTACCAGACGTGGATGACCATCCCGGCCCGAGCCCTGAGCCGCGGCAGCGCTGGCGGCTCGTCGTCGCTCGGACGCCCGACGCGCCGCCGCTCGCCCAGCGTGAGTTCGCCGACGCCTGGCTGGCCGCGATCGAGGCGGCCGGGATACCGCTGGCCCGGAGCGAGGGCGCGACGGCACGGCCACGGCTCTCGTTCGGGGCGCCGCTGCCCGTGGGCATGACTGCGGACGGCGAACTCATCGATGTCGTGATCACCGAGCGCTGGCCGGCTTGGCGCGTCCGCGAGGCCCTGGAGCCGCGGCTGCCGGAAGGCTGGCGGCTGGTGCGTCTTGAGGACGTCTGGCTGGGTGGACCGCCGCTCGCCGGTCGGGTGGCCGCGGCGGACTACCGGATCACCCTCGCGCTGGGAACCGGATCCCTCGACGACGCATCTCCTGCGCCCGTGGGTGCGAAGGGACTCGACGCTGCGTGTGTCCGGATGCTCGCCGCGAAGGTGCTGCCGCGCGAGCGCGCGAAAGGCGACCGGGTCGTCACCTACGACCTGCGACCGCTGTTGATCCACGTGGCCGTGCGTGACCCTGGCCCGCCGCCCGTGCTCATCGCCCGGACCCGCTTCCACCCGGAACTCGGCACGGGCCGACCCGAGGAAGTGGTCGCGGCGCTGGCG
>JANOTJ010000324.1:0-2213 GCA_031416295.1 Chloroflexota bacterium | reverse complement strand
CACGGCTCGGGGCGCGCCTCGCCCACCCACACGACGCGCCCGCGTTGCCCGTGCCCGCCGGCGCGCCACGCGAGCTCGTGCACTCCCCGCTGGCGCGGACGCGACAGACGGCCGAGGCCATCGTCGCGCTGAGCCCGATCGTGCCCCTAGTGCGCCCGGATCCGGGGTTCCTAGAGATCGGCCAGGGCGAGTGGGAGGGCCTCCACCGTGACGATATCGCCGACCGCTACGCTGCCGTCCTCGGCGCCTGGCGGCGCACGCCGGTCATGGCCTGGGCACCCGGTGGTGAGTCGTTGCCGGAGGTTGCGGCCCGACTCCGACCGGCCATCGCCGGGGTACTGGCCGTTCTCGCGGAGGGTCACGCGCCAGGGTCGCTGGATCGCGACCAGGTGGCGGGTTACGGCTCGGACGCCGTCGCGGCCCAGCCATGGTCCATCGTGGTCGGGCACGACGGGGTGTTCAAGGTGGCCCTGCTGACGATCTTCGACCTGCCCCTGGAGCGCTTCTGGATGTGGACCATGGACCTGTGCGCGATCAGCGTGATCGAGTTCCGGGGCGGTCGACCGGTCCTGCGCGCTCACAACCTGACCGGGCACCTCGCAGCCACGCTCGACGAGACGGCCACGGCTGCGGCCGCGGAGCGCAGCCGCAGCGGGGCGCTCTGACCTGAGTCCCCGACTCGCGTCCTCGCTACGAGCGCTTGCGTCGGCGCATCCGGCGCAGGCCGAGGCCAAGGAGGCTCATGCGCAGGCGTCGCTGGGCCTCGCGCAGGCCCGCCAGCCGATCATCCCCGAGCACGCGCGCCCCGTACGAGACCTCGACCTTGGCCCGCGCCACCATCTCCAGTTCCGGCCGGGCCCTGGGCATGGCCTCGGCCAGGGCGCCGACATATTCGTAGACGGTCTGGTTGGGCCTGGGCCCGAGGCCAAAGCGGGACGCCAGACGGGTGACCGAGCCGTACGCCCCGTCGGCTGACACGGGCCCGCGCGGACCGCGCCGCCAGCTCGCGAACGCGGCCGCGACCACGGCGATGGCCAGGAGCACGGTGACGGCGATCAGCAGGCCACCCGAGCCGCCCGTCGTGCCGGTGATCCCACCCGTGGTTGGTCGCGTCGTGGCCTCGCCGATCGGGGGCGCGGTGCGGGCCGGCCTGAGGCTGGCGGATGGGCCGGCCGACGGCGACGCTTCGGGCCGACCGGACGGGATGGGCTCCAGCGCGGCGCGACCACCGCCGGTCGGATCGAAGTTCACCCAGCCGTAGCCCGGGAAGTAGACCTGGACCCAGGCGTGCGCATCGCTCTGCTTGACCCGTCGTACCCCGGCCCCGAGATCCGGTGCGCCCGGGAGGTAGCCCTCGACCAGGCGGGTCGGGATGCCGATCGAGCGCAGCAGTACGGCCATCGTCGAGGCGTAGTACTCGCAGTAGCCTGCGCGGAATCGGGCGAAGCACTCGACGACGCCGATGTCGGCGCAATCGAAGCGGGTGACGTCGGTCTCGTAGGTGAAGTTGTTGCCGTCGCGCAGGTAGCCGACCATGGCATCGGCGATGTCGTAGGGCGCCTGGCTGCGCGCCTCGGCCAGGACGGACTCCAGGACCAGGGTCGCGTCGGGGCCCATCGCGTTCACGGGCAGCGCCGTGTACAGGTCCACGATCTCCTGCGGGTAGTCGCTGCCGGCCACGCGCAACCGGTTCTCCGTGATCCCGCCCTCGATGGTGTCGCCGAGGACCGGCAGGTGGGAGATGATGGTGTATGGCGCGTCGGTCGCCGAACGAGTGACCGACGCCAGGTAGCCGGCATCGCCGATGAGCTGCAACTCGACCGGCCCGTCCACGGCGGTCGGCGCGTGCGCCGTGAAGACGAGCGAGCTCGCGCCGGCCGGCGTGATGGTCACGGTCAGCTCGCGCCGGCCGGTCGTGTCCACCTCGTCGCCGGTCTCCGCGAGCAGACCCTCGAGCGACTCGCGGGCCTGCGACCGGGTCTCACTCGTCCGCCAGCCGTTGAGCTCGAAGCTGTCGTAAGTCGCCGCGGCCCAGTACGGGACGTCGCGCTCGCTGGCCGCGATCGCGACCGTGAGCGCCGGGCTGTCGTTGGTCGTCCAGAACCCGCGGATCGTCGCCGTGGGGCCGAATGACGGGCCGAGGGCGCGCCCCGATCCGGACGCCGGCAGGTACCGCTCGATGCCCCGCGAGAGCTCGATCAGCCGGCCGTTCA
>JANOTJ010000323.1:0-8494 GCA_031416295.1 Chloroflexota bacterium | reverse complement strand
GGCGGGTCCGGCTGTAGGACGGCATACTCAGTGAGGACGCGGATCCCCCAGCCGTGCTCGACGAACCAGGCGGGAGGCGGCGCACGCATGAGCAGCACATCCGGCGCGCATGACCACGACCACGAGGCCCCCGACCACGAGCACGGGCACCCGCGTGGCGTGGTCGGAGTGATCCGCTCGATCTTTGCGCCCCACAGCCATGACTCGGCAGACTCGGTGGATCGAGCCCTCGAGTCGAGTGCCAAGGGGATCCGGGCGGTCAAGATCTCCCTCGTCGCGCTGCTGGCCACGAGCGGCGTGCAGGTGGTGATCGTCCTGATCACAGGATCGGTCGCGTTGCTGGCCGACACGATCCACAACTTTTCCGACGCCCTGACGGCTGTGCCCTTGTGGGTCGCCTTCGTGCTCGGCCGACGAGTCCCGACCAGGCGCTTCACGTACGGCTATCGGCGGGCGGAGGACCTTGCCGGCATCTTCATCGTGGCGATGATCGCCCTGTCCGCCGCCGTAGCGGCATGGCAGGCGATCGACCGGCTCATCAACCCGCAGCCGATCTCAAACCTCGGGCTGCTGGCGATCGCCGGGGTCATCGGCTTTGCCGGCAACGAGCTCGTCGCGCTGTACCGCATCCGGGTGGGCAAGGAGATCGGCTCGGCAGCGCTCGTCGCCGACGGCTTTCACGCCCGGACCGACGGGCTGACCTCACTGGCGGTCGTCGCCGGCGCGGCGGGCGTGTGGCTCGGCTTTCCCCAGGCGGACGCGATCGTCGGGTTGCTGATCTCCGTGGCCATCCTGTGGGTCCTCAAGAGTGCCGCGGGGCAAGTCTTCGTGCGGCTCATGGACGCAGTCGATCCGGCGCTGACCGAGGCCGTCGAACGGGCCGCCGAGCAGCCCGGCGTCGAGGCGGTCTCGAGCGTCCGCATCCGCTGGATCGGTCATCAGCTCGAGGCGGAGGCGCACATCGTGGTCGACTGTGACCTCAGCACGGCGCGCAGTCACGATATCGCCGAAACCGTTCGCCATGGGATATTCCACAGCGTGCCCAGGATCTCGGACGTGACCGTCCACGTCGACCCGTGCAGTCATGCCATCGTCGATCCTCACAGCACCACCCGCGAGCACCTGCCGAACACGCCCAGACTGGTCCGGCGGGTGGCCGCCGGAACGGGCGATCCGCCCGCCCATTGATCCTCGCGCCGGCGCTGGCAGGTGGTCTCAGCGCGGACGCGTCTCGCTCATGCGCACGAGGACGACCACGCCCGAAGCCGCCGTGAGCGCACCGACCACGGCGATCGCAGACGGCATGCCGGCCCGGTCGGCGATGACCCCCGCCACGATCGCCCCGACACCAAAGCCCAGGTCCCGCCACAGGCGGTACACGCCGACCGCCGCACCCCGCCAGGCCGGTGCGGCCACATCGGCGACCGCGGCCAGCAGCGACGGATAGACCATCGCCGTGCCCAGACCAAGGATCGCCGCAGCGAGCAGCCAGACGTCGAACGTGGAGGCGGCGGCGATCAGCCCGATCGCACCGGCCTGGACCAGCATCCCGGTGACGATCAGGCCCTTGCGGCCGATCCGGTCGGAGAGCGCACCGGTGCCGATCTGGGCGATCCCCCAGACCGCAGGGTAGGCGGCGGCGAGCACACCGATCTCGGCGACGGCGAGACCGTGGGAGGCGTAGAACAGCGGCAGCAGACCGAAGGCCATCCCGTCGTTGAGGTTGTTGACGAGGCCTGCCTGACTCACGGCCGACAGCGATCGGTCACGGAACGACGTGCGGGCGAAGACGGTGCGCCAGGGCAGGACGGCCGCATCCGGCCGGGACTCGAGCGCCACGAAGTGCCTCGTCTCGCGCACGAACAGGACGGACGCTCCAAGACCCAGCCCGGCAACGGCCAGCCCCAGGAAGAAGGGTGCTGGCCGGAGTCCGGCTTCGGCGGCGATGAGGCCCGTCACCAGCGCCATCAACGCCACGGCGCCATAGCCCGCCGCCTCGTTCAATCCCATCGCCAGGCCGCGCCGCGTCGGACCCACGAGGTCGATCTTCATGATCACGGTGCTTGACCAGGCAAAGCCCTGGTTGATGCCCAATAGCACGTTGGCGACGAGCACCCAGCCCCACTCGGGAGCCCAGATCAGGAGCAGCGGCACGGGCAGCCCGAACAGCCAGCCAGCCACGAGCACGGGCTTCCGTCCGTAGCGGTCGGCGAGGCCGCCAGCTGCGAGGTTCGCGAAGGCCTTGGTCACGCCGAAGGCGATGACGAAGGTCAGGACGACGGTGAAACCGGTCAGCCCGAAGACGTCGCGGGCCAGCAGCGGCAAGACCGTGCGTTCCTGACCGATCATCGCGCCGACGAGGCCGTTGACCGCCACGAGCAGCGCGAATTGGCCGGCGTTCGCCCGCAGGCCGGATTTCACGACACGCGTACTCGTCATCGGCCGAGTATGGCCGGGCGACTACGGGCGCACAGGCGACTACGGGCGCACGTGGGCCATGAGCGGGAAGGTGGATCAGGCTCGCGGACTTTTCGAGGTCAATTGCGGCGGGGTGGTCCAGGAGCGCATCGTCCGGACGTAGTTGGCGCGCTCGAAGGCGGCCGGGTCCTCGGCGGTCGCGGCGCTGGCGCTCCCCCGGAGCTGATCCACCGACTCGTACTCGCGTTCCATCATCCAGGCTCGAAGGTCCGCCTCCACCCGGGCGACATGCTCGGGTCCGTGGCGCAGCAGGGCCGAGGTCATCATCGCGACATCGGCTCCGACGAGCAGGGCCTTCGCCACGTCCGTTCCGCTGGCGATCCCCGACGTCGCCGCCAGCGAGATGTCCGGACCGAGCTGCGGGCGCAGGATGGCGATCCAGCGGACAGGCAAGCGCATCTCGGAGGGCTGGCTCAACTCCAGCCTGGGCATGACCTCGAGCGACTCGAGATCAAGGTCCGGCTGGTAGAACCGGTTGAACAGCACGAGGCCGTCGGCGCCGTCCCGCGCCGCCGCCGCTGCAAAGTTCGCAAGGGCGCTGTAGTACGGGCTCAGTTTGATCGCGAGCGGGATGGTGACGGCCGCACGGACCGCCGAGATCAGGCCCAGGTCGCCAGCCTCGATCTCGGTCGACGTCCGAAGGGGATCGGCCGCCACCCGGTACAGGTTGAGTTCCAACGCGTCGGCGCCCGCCTCCTCGATGCGCTGCGCGTAGTGGACCCAACCGCCGGCCGTGCTGGCATTGAGGCTGGCGATGACCGGCACGCCCACGCTCGACTTGATCCGCGCCAGGCTCGTCAGGTAGCGATCACCGGCACCCGACAGCGAGGCGACGGCCGGGAAATAGCCGAGCGCCTCGGCGAAGGTCTCGGTCCCCTGCTCCAGGGACCGCTCGAGGCCGATCTCCTCGGCCACGATCTCTTCCTCGAACAGCGACGGCAGGACGATCGCGCCCACGCCCGCCCGGTCAAGGCGCATCGCCGTGGCGACGTCCGCGTTGTGCGGCGCCGCGGACGCGACGATCGGCGAGCGCAGGTCGAGTCCGAGATAGCGGGTCGCCAGATCCACGCTCATGCCTCGACCTCTCCATGCCCAGCGTCGAGAACCACGAGGTGGCGCTGGACGAGGTGCGGGACCGTGCGCTCGATCCCGGCGAGCTGCTGGTAGTAGTGCCAGCGCTCGTCGGCGTCCGCCTGGGCGAGGGTGGCGAGCTCGGCGGCCCGTTCCGGGTTCGTCCGTTGCAGGACGGCGAAGCGCGTCTCGGTCGCCGCGAAGTCGGCGATCGGGATGCTCGGCGCGGCGTAGTCGAGCTTGAACGGCTTGCCGCCATCGACCTCCGTCGGCTGGAATCGATAGAGCGGCCAGTAGCCGCTCTTGACCGCGTCCTTCTGGTGACTCATCGACTTGCTCATATCGATGCCGTGGGCGATGCACGTACTGTAGGCGATGACCAGGGACGGACCCGGCCAGGCATCGGCCTCCAGCAGCGCCCTGGTGGTCTGCTGGTCATTGGCGCCCATCGAGATCTGGGCGACGTAGACGTTGCCGTACGAGCGGGCGATGGCACCCAGGTCCTTCTTGGCAGTGCCCTTGCCGGCCGCCGCGAACTTGGCGACCGCCCCACGCGGGGTCGCCTTGGAAGCCTGCCCGCCGGTGTTCGAGTAGACCTCCGTGTCGAGGACCAGGATGTTGACGTTGCGGCCCGATGACAGGACCTGGTCCACGCCACCGAACCCGATGTCGTAGGCCCAGCCGTCGCCGCCGATGATCCAGACCCCCTGGCGGACGAGGTCCGAGGCCAGGGTCAGCAGGTGGCGGGCGTCCGAGGCGCTCGCGTCGTCGACAAGCTCGAGGGCCGCGCGCAGACGCTGGACCCGCTCGCGTTGCAGGACGATCTGCCCTTCCGTGTCCTGGACGCCGCCCAGGATGTCGCTGGCCATCCCGTCGGGCAGGACCGGGGCGAGGCGCTCTAGTAACTGGCGGGCATGGTCGGTCTGGGCGTCGAGCGCGAGGCGCATCCCGAGGCCGAACTCCGCGTTGTCCTCGAACAGCGAGTTGCTCCAGGCCGGTCCACGCCCCGCCGCGTTGACCGTCCACGGCGTGGTCGGCAGGTTGGCCCCGTAGATCGACGAGCAGCCGGTCGCATTGGCGATGATCATCCGGTCGCCGAACAACTGGCTGACCAGTCGGAGGTAGGGCGTCTCGCCGCAGCCACCGCACGCGCCCGAGAACTCGAACAGCGGCTCCAGTACCTGGCTGCCCTTGACCGTATCGTGCGCGATCAGGCCGCGATCGAGCATCGGGATCGACTGGAAGAAGTCCCAGCGCGTCCGCTCGACGTCTCCATGCTCCGCCACGGGCTCCATGTTGATGGCCTTGTGGCTGGAATCGGTCTTGCTCCGGGCCGGACAGACGTCCACGCACACACCACAGCCTGTGCAGTCATCGGGGGCCACCTGGATCGTGAGCCGGTGGTCGGGCAGCTCCCTGGAGCGGAACTCCTTGTGGAGGAAGTCGACCGGGGCGGCCTCCACCGCCGACGTCGGGAAGACCTTCATCCGGATGGTCGCGTGCGGACAGACCATGGCGCACTTGCCGCAATCGATGCAGATGGCCGAGTCCCAGATGGGGATCATCTGGGCGATGGCCCGCTTCTCGTACCTGGCCGTGCCAGTCGGGAAGGTGCCGTCCACCGGAAGCGCGCTGACGGGCAGCTGGTCGCCCTCGCCGGCGATCAGGCGCGACGTGATGCGGGCGACGAAATCGGGCAGGGCGACCGGGGTCAGGGCGGCCACCGGCAGGGTATCGCCGACGCTCCCGAGCGTGACCCGGCCCAGCCGCGCGATGGACCGGTCGATGGCCTCGAAGTTCCGCGCGACGACCGCGTCGCCGCGCTTCGCGTAGGTCTTCTGGACGAACGCCTTGATCCGGGCGATGGCCGCATCCGGGGGCAGGATCCCGGCCAGATGGAAGAAGCACGGCTGCATGACGGTGTTGATCCGGCTGCCCATGCCGGCCTCGGCGGCGACCGCGAGGGCGTCGATCACCCAGAATTCGATGGCCTTGTCCACGAGCTGGCGCTGGATGGGGACGGGCAGGTGTTCCCAGACCTCGTCCGGACCGTACGGCGCATTGAGCAGGAACGTTGCGCCGTGCCTGGCGGACTCCAGGATCCGGGTCTTGCCCAGCATCCCGAACTGGTGGCAGGCGACGAAGTCCGCCTCGTCAACGAGGTAGGTCGAGCGGATCGGCTCAGGGCCGAAGCGCAGGTGCGACACGGTCATGGACCCGGCCTTCTTCGAGTCGTACACGAAGTAGCCCTGCGCGAACAGGTCGGTGTTCTCGCCGATGATCTTGACCGACGCCTTGCTGGCGCCGACGGTCCCGTCAGAGCCAAGGCCGAAGAACAGCGCCTGCACTTCGCCGGTCGGGCGCTGGTGTCGGAACGCAGGGTCCATGGGCAGGCTCAAGTGGGTCACGTCGTCATGGATCCCGACCGTGAAATGGCGCTTGGGACGCGTCGCGCCCAGCTCCTCGAAGATGGGCTTGATCATCGATGGCGTCATCTCCTTGGATGACAGCCCGTAGCGACCGCCGATGACCCGCGGCGCAGCAGCGAACGGCGGCGCGTCGCTGTCCATCGCCTCGACGAGCGCCGCGACGATCTCGAGGTACAGCGGCTCCCCGACGGCGCCCGGCTCCTTCGTCCGATCAAGGACCGCGATGGCTCGGACCGTGGGCGGCAGGGCGGCCACGATCTGGGCGGCCGGGAACGGCTGGAACAGGCGGATCCTGAGCATCCCCACTCGCTCCCCCGCGGCGACCAGGGAATCGACGGTCTCCTCGACCGCCCCGCTGGCCGAGCCCATCACGACGATCACCCGCTGCGCATCCGGGGTGCCGTGGTAGTCCACGAGCCCGTACTGCCGTCCGGTTCGCAGCGCGAGTTCGTCCATCACCTCCTGGACGATCCCGGGCACGGCCAGGTGGAATGGGTTGGCCGCCTCGCGAGCCTGGAAGAAGACGTCGGGGTTCTGGGCCGTGCCCCGAACGACCGGGGCATCCGGGGTCAGGCCGCGAACACGAAAGGCCAGGACGTCGTCGTCGCGGACCAGCGCCCGGATGTCGGCCTCGTCCATGACCGCGATCTTGTTGATCTCGTGACTGGTCCGGAAACCATCGAAGAAATGCAGGAAGGGCACCCGCGCACGGAGCGTGGCGGCGTGAGCCACAAGCGCGAAGTCGTGGGCCTCCTGGACGGATCCCGCCGCGAGCATCGCCCAGCCGGTCGATCGCGCGTGCATGACATCACTGTGGTCGCCGAAGATCGAGAGCGCGTGCGTGGCAACGGTGCGTGCCGCGACATGGATCACCGCCGGGGTCAGCTCACCGGCGATCTTGAACATGTTGGGGATCATCAGGAGGAGGCCCTGGGAGGCCGTGAAGGTCGTCGCCAGCGCCCCCTTCTGGAGCGCACCGTGGAGCGCGCCGGCGGCGCCCGCTTCCGACTGCATCTGGACCACGTCCGGGACCTTGCCCCACAGATTGGGCCGATCTGCGGCGGACCAGTCATCGCAATGCTCGGCCATCGGCGAGGCCGGGGTGATGGGGTAGATCGCGATCACCTCGCTGAGGGCATAGGCGATGCGCGCGGCGGCCTCGTTACCGTCGAGACACTCGAACTGCTGGACCACGGGCGACGGGCTCCCTTCACGGGTGGAAGTCGGGCCGTCTCGCGACTGGTTGCCGGTCGTGCTCGGACCCTAGGGAGCCCTGAGCATGCGCCAGGGAGACCCGAAAAGCGAGGCCATTGGGAACCGTCTCGGGGGCCGAATGTCCCAAGACATGGGCCGCCCGATGGACTACTGTCGGGGCATGCCGGTCGCACACGCCAAACCAGTCGCTCCGAGCGACGACAAGCGATGGAAGATCGTCGAGACCCGGATGCGTCGCCTGGGCAACCGCCCCGACGCCCTGATCGAGGCGCTCCATTCGACCCAGGAGGCCTTCGGCTACATCGACGATGCCGCCCTGCGCTATGTCGGCGAGACCTTGTCCGTGCCCCCGTCGCGGGTCTTCGGCGTGGCCACGTTCTACCATTACTTCACCCTCAAGCCGCGGGGCGAGCACACCTGCGTGGTCTGCACCGGCACGGCCTGCTACATCAATGGCGCAATGGAGCTCCTGGCGTCGATCCGGGCGGGGCTCGGTGTGCAACCGAATGAGACGACCGCCGACCGCAGGCTCTCCCTTCTGACCGGCCGCTGTTTTGGCTCGTGCAGCCTCGCGCCCGCCGCGATCGTCGACGGCGAGGTCCAGGGTCGCGTGGACGCGCGCGAGCTCGTGGCGCGGCTCCAGACCCTATGACCGAATCATCGCGGGCGTCGGCGTATGTGTGCGAGGCCATCAGCTGCCTGTCGATCCAGTCGCACGACGTCCTTCTGGGCCTCCGGGAGCAGATCGCCGGAAGCGGCATCACGGACGTTGCGATCAAGCGCGTCGGCTGCCTTGGACTGTGCGCCGAGGGCCCCCTCGTCCAGATCCCGCAGACCGGCCAGCTCTTCTCGCACGTCCGGTCTGACGACCTCGGCGGGATCGTCGAGGCGCTCGCGGCCGTGACGCCGGACGGGGAGCGCCTGCCGGAGGCGCCGTTCTTCAGCCGGCAGCTGCGCATCGCGACGGAGAACTCCGGAAGCGTCGACCCCGAAAGTCTTGAGGACTACGTGGCGATCGGCGGCTATGCATCGCTCCGTTCCGTTCTCACGTCCATGACGCCTGCACAAGTGCGCGATGAGATCACCCGCAGTGGCCTGCGCGGCCGCGGTGGTGCGGGCTACCCGACCGGCCTCAAGTGGAACACGGTCGCCAAGGCCCCGGGTGCCCCCAAGTACGTCATCTGCAACGCCGACGAGGGCGACCCCGGAGCATTCATGGACCGGAGCATCCTCGAGAGCGACCCGCATCGGGTCCTCGAGGGGATGGCGATCGCGGCCTATGCGATCGGGGCAAGCTTCGG
>JANOTJ010000322.1:0-2243 GCA_031416295.1 Chloroflexota bacterium | reverse complement strand
CGGCGGTTTTGCCGGCTGCGAGCTGATCGCCGAACTGGCCGACTTCGTCCGAGGCGCCCTGGTCTACTTCCCGCGCATCGAGCCCGCCGACTGTCGATTCGTCCTCGTGCACTCACGCGACCGGATCCTGCCCGAGCTCGGTTGCGAGGTAGACGCCGCCGCGCTTCAGCGAGCTTCGGCACCGCCGGAACGAGTGCTTGCCGACTGCGTCGAAGATGACGTCGTACGTTTCGCCGTTCTTCGTGAAGTCTTCCTGCGTGTAGTCGACGACTCGGTCGGCTCCGCGCGATCTCACGATCTCGACGCTCCTGGTGTTGCACACCGCAGTGACTTCGGCTTCGAAGTACCTGGCCAGCTGCACCGCCGCAGTTCCGATGGATCCAGATGCGCCGTAGATGAGGATCTTCTGCCCGTTCCGGACGTCGGCCCGTCTCAGTGACGTCAGGGCGAGGATCGCACCGTCGGGTACGGCCGCGTGCGCCGTACCGACCGAAATTGGCACCGAAGACGCGGTCACCGACTGCGAACTCGCTGACGGCCGCGCCGACTGCTTCGACCTCTCCCGCCAGCTCGTAGCCGGGGATCCACCACTTCGGTCGGCGGAGGCCCGTGATGAAGCGGGTGAGGAGCAATCCAGCGCTGCGAAAACCCGTGTCCGTCCGGGTGACCGTCGTGGCGCGGATCCTGATGAGGACTTCTTCGTCCCTGGGAACGGGCCGCTCGACATCTTCGATGCGCAGCACGTCCGGAGGTCCGTACCGGTCCTGGACAACAGCCTTCATGCCATCACTCCCTTTACTCGATGTCACCGACGGATGGGTCCGCCGTGGCTCCAGGCTCGTCCTGCCCGAAACAGTTCCGCAGGTCTGCCGCCGGCCGGGCCTGGTCGAGCTCGGCGTCCGGTCGGGATCACCCAACCGTCCTCCGCGATGACGCTGCGCCGGAAGTTCGCAGCGTCGAGCTGCACCTCCCAGATGGCCTCGTACACCGCCCGCAGCTCGGCCAGGGTGAACGTCGCTCCCACGAACGCTGTTGCGATGCCCGAGACCTCGAGCGCGTCCGCCCGCGTCCCCAGCCGATGTCGTGCCAACGCCAAACCGGCCTCCGGGATATCCAGGATTTCGACCCGATCCAGATCGAGGTCGACCAGGTGGTCCACGAGTCGAGACGCGCCGCCGCCCACGTCGATGATGCTGCGCGCCCCGCGCGCCACCGCCTCGGCCACGAGCTCACGCGACGTGAAGGGGTCGGGCTCATACCAGCCCACGGCGTCCATCGCGCGCGTCGCATAGATCCATTCCCACGGGTTGCGCGACAGCGAGGCACCCATCGGGGTCGTGTTCCTCCGCCTGATCAACGTCCTGACCATGTGACGATGACCGCCCCGGGAGCGGAGCGGGATCGGCGACGGACTGGTGGAAACGGTTCGTGGCGACCTCCTGCCGCGTATCAAGGCACCGGTCGTGTTCTGTATGTCTGTGAAGACCCGGTCCTCGACCTGCACGCCCACGGCGACCGGAACCGGCGAGGGCATCGCGGCCCCGCCTGTCGGGCCTGGGCCATAGGCCAAGTCCGCCAGATGTCGCCCCCCAGAACGTTAGGCGGGCTGCCCGTGCTCCTGCAGCCCGCGCGTACCGGGACCGACGGCTCTCTCACGCACGCTCACGCACGCTCACGCACGATCACGCCCAGGAGCGGTCGCTGCGAGGACGCAGAAGGGCTCATAGCGCGCCTAGTGATGCTGGCTGGCGTCATCTGGCGGACTCGGTGGACGCGGAGCCTCGCGGTGGACGGTCTCATCGGTTCGCGGTCGTGCGCAGCTCGTGCGCGTCGACATCGGGTGGCTGGGTAGTGGCTCAAATTGAGCCACTACCTACGCCTGCAGTGTTGTGGCAGGCCGACCGAACCCGGGTATGATGTCGGCCCGGCCACGCACCAACCGAACGGGTGTTTCCACGTTCGGATAGAGCGTCGGCCTCTGGTTCTGCGCTCTATCGAGGGCCAGAACCATCGCGCGCCTGTAGCTCAGTGGATAGAGCGTCGGCCTCCGAAGCCGAAGGTCGCAGGTCCGAATCCTGTCGGGCGCGCCATTGCAACCTTATCGGGCAGCGCCAGCGCCAATCCGTGCGCGTAGGCCGCCGCGGTCAGTCGGACACCCACGATCTCGGGGCCTGCGACCGTGATCCGCTCGTAGATGGCGTGCATCAGATCTGCTTTCTCCTTCGGTACGTCTGCGGTTTGGA
>JANOTJ010000321.1:0-5946 GCA_031416295.1 Chloroflexota bacterium | reverse complement strand
GTATCATCCCCGTCGCTCCACTGGCGAGTGGCCAAGCGGTAAGGCGCCTGACTCTGGATCAGGAGATCGAAGGTTCGAATCCTTCCTCGCCAGCCAAACCACAACATCTAGGGCACAGCCAGCGCTGAACCACCAGAGGTTGCGGCTTCGACCTCACTCGGACCCCGCGCCGAGGAGGTTCGATCGTGGCTACTTCGCCTGACTACTCCCCGGTTTGTTCGCCTGATTACTTGGGCCTGCCCGCCACTTCGCCTGATTCTTTGGGCCCGATTCCGATCGGGCTGGGCGCCGCCGTCGACCTGTTCTGCGCTGCCAAGGCGGCCGAGGGCGCGTCGCCCCGGACGGTCGACTGGTACCAGATGATCCTCATCCGGGCCGTCCGCCGGTTCGGTGAGGCACGGCCGCTCGACGCCGTCCCGGCGGCCGAGCTGCGGGCCTGGCTCCTCGAGTTGCGGGCCTCGCTCGCGCCCGAGTCGATCGCCGGCTATGTCCGGGGCCTGAAGGCGTTCGGGAACTGGTGCGCAACTGAGGAGGTCGCGGCGGCAGGTGGCTTCCGCGGGCTTCGCCGACCGAAGGTGCCGCACCGGCTCATCGCCCCCTTCTCTGACCCTGAGCTGCGGAGCCTCCTCGCCCTCGCCTCGGAGCGGGAGCGGGCACTGGCGCTCGTGCTGCTCGACACCGGGCTCCGCCTGTCCGAGCTCGCCTCGCTGCGGGTCGGCGACGTCCGTCCCGACGGGACGCTCCATGTCATGGGCAAGGGCGCCAAGGAGCGGATCGTGCCGATCGGTGCCAGCGCCCGGCGGGCGCTCGTCCGCTATCTCGCGACCGGGACGACTGTTGCCGTCGGCGACCCGCTCTTCTGCGGGCGATGGGGGCCGGCCCTGACGGCCCGCGGGATCCAGCTGGCGATCGCCCGGCTCGGGCGGCGGGCGGCGGTCGGGACGCGCTGCAGCCCGCACACGTTCCGCCACACGTTCGCTCGGGGCTACCTCGTCAACGGCGGCGACGTGTTCAGCCTCCAGCAGATCCTGGGCCACGCGACGCTCGACATCGTCCGCCGCTACGTCAGCCTGTCCGAGGCCGATCTCGTGGCCCGCCATCGAACCGCATCGCCGGCGGATCGGCTGATCGGGGTGCGGGGGTAACGCGGTCGCCGAACCACATCTACATCTGCGCCCACTGGGGGGTTGGTTGGTTCGGGGCGCTCATCCCAACGTCATCTCCCGGTTCCAACGGTGGCAACGCGCCGGTGCGGCGCAGCTCGGTTGCCTCCGGCCCGGCCCGTTCGCTGCCCTCGATAAGCCGGGTGCGCCCGAAAATGCGCGTTTGAGGACGGACCGGCCGACCTTTCATTCACGCCTGGCGTGCGACGTTCATCCGGGCGAGCAATCGGTCGAGTGTCATGACAGGGACGGGCGGCTCACGGAGGTATGGACCGAGCAGATCGTCGTCGACCACGAATGCTCCTTCGATGATCCAGTCGGCCCCAGGCAGCGCCAACTCGTCGATGACCTGCTGTCGGTGTGCCTCGAGCCACCGGACCCGACGAACATGCTTGGCGAGGTAGCCGATGTCCTCGCCGGAGCCCATCAGGTCGACGAGTTCCCAGCCGATCTCCTTCGGAGTGCGCGCTGGGGCCAAACTCTTGCACTCGATCACCCAGATGCGGCGCGCCGACCCGTCGACTGCCAGCACGTCGACGTCGCCAATGGGCTCGCCCCTAACGGCCAAGGTCAAGCCCGAGATCTTGCCCACGTGTCGACGCACCGGCGATCCAAGGTGGCGCTCGACCTCGACCGCGACCCGCTCATTGAACGCGGCCCCGCGCTCGACAGACAGCCTGCCCTTGAGCCGTTCCATCGCGTCGGATCTGGCGGCCAGACGGGAGGTCGCAATGAGTTCCATCGTGTAGCGGACGCTTTCGATCGACGCCCGCCGACCCCAGACCAGGTCGGCGGCGGCGTCCTGGCCGACTTGGACGAACGGCCGCCTCAGGAGGGACAGGGCGCGGTTGAACTGCCAGGGAAAGACGTCCGTCCCGCGAAACGGCGCCGGCGGCCGTTCGAAATGCTCGCGCTCCATCAGGGACGAGCCTCGGACAATGCGCTCGACGAGCTCGGCGTCGAGCTCCGCTTCGGACGCCAATCGCTCGATGGCCTCGTGCCTGCCGATCCGTACGACCGGCGATCCGGCGTCGATCGACAGGCCGCCGGCCGCTCCCGCGACTCGTGCAAGGTCGAGGACCGAGTAGCCCCACTCGGCCCGGGTCGCCTCCTCGATTTCGGCCGCGTGATCGACGGTCGGTTCGGGCGCGTGATCGACGGTCGGTTCGGGCGCGACCGAGCGACCGCGAAAGGCGCTCTCGGCATCGACCTGTCGCTGGGCCATCAGAGACGGTGCAAAGGCGCGCATGGCCTCCTTCATCGCGTCGTCGTTGATCCCGAGCCGACCCGAACCGAGGATCCGCGCCGCGCTGTTCGAGAGACCAAGGTGGTCGAGATCGCTCGCGTTTCCGCGCTGGATGATCGCGTCCGACAGGGCCAGTAGCCGGTCGATCCCGCTCATGCTAGGCGTTCGGTCGCCCGATGGCGGTCGCGCCGCCGTGTACTCGATCAGGAAGCGTCCGGAGACCGACGCCTGATCGAGGTCGCTGAGTTTCTTCGTCAGCTCGCCGGCGTCCTCGGGGAAGCATCGGACACGAGGCGGGAGGTGGTAGCCGAACTCGGCACGCTCACGGAGCACGGCCTCATTCCTCAGGAACAGGGCTTCGAGCAGGCGACCGTCATACCCAGCCACCTCCCGTTCGAGCTCGGAGAACAGGATGGCGACCGACCGATTCAGGAGAACCACGCGGGCCGCCTGATCGCCGGCCGGCCCTTCGGCGAACCCGTCCTCCGCCAGGCGCCGGCCCAGGTCGTCCAGGATGACCGAGAACGGCGCGTCGCGGACGCGACGCCAGCGCGGGACATCCTTCGGGCCGATGTCGCCGTTGGTCGGGAGTTCGAGTATCAGGAGCATCTTCTTGAGGCCCTCCGGCGCGGCGTCGTCGACGATGTCGCGGACCTCGCGCGGCGGCGGCACCTGCAGGAGTTGGCTCAGACCCTCGAAGATCGCGGCAAGGAGCGAGCGGTCCGCGTCGTTCGTCGCCGACCTGACCATCGCCGCGAAGGGCGGGCCGAGTCGAACTCGCAGTGCGTTGTCGCTCGGGACCGCGCGCAGCGCGATCGCGCCATAGCCTTCGCCGCCCGTCCCCTGCCAGGTTTCGACACCCTCGACCGCGATGATCGTGGGGCGTGCGCCGGCAGCTTCGAGCATCGAATTCAGATCGGCCCGGCTCTCCCACAGCCAGTAGGCGACTGCATCGATCACCGACTCCCAGCCTGCGATGTCCACTTCGGTCATTCCAGCGTACGGCGCTCCGACGACCCAGAGCGGCGGATCGGCCAGCACCACTCTCGCGGGCTGGGCAGGCCCCTCCATCGGTCCCCAGATGCCACGCCGGTGATCCCAGCGGGGAATCACCACGACCGCCTCGCCATGGGGTGACTGGACGACTCGCTCGATCCCCTTGATCGCCGCCTTGACTCGGAGCGCCAGGCCACTCCCCGGAGCGATCGAGAGCATCGTCGGCCGAGCATCGTCCGACAGGTAGTAGCTCGACTGGTTCTGCTGGTAGATCGTGAACTCGTCGAGGAATCCGAATCCGAATACACGGGTGGCGTCACGGATCGCGGACGAGGCCACCGCGTACTCGGGGATCGTCTGTGGCTCTCCGGCGTCCGCCCGAGCAAGCACGAACAGCTCGGCCGGCGTCATGAGGACGTCGTGGATGCCGTCGGGCGGCGTCTCGAGTCCGAAGAAAGTGTTCGAGTCTGGCGGGGAGTGGAGCAATACGAGGAGCACATGGCCGGGGCCGCGTGCAAGAAGTGCGGCGTGGGCGTCGGCGACGGCGGCATGCCCACCATCTGGCGGGCCGGTGCGAGTGAACGGATCCACCGCCACGAGGAGCACGCCGAGCAGTCGCTCCTCGTCGATGCGGAAGATCGAGTGCCCGACCGTCCCTGGCGGGATGGGGTTTTCTGGCACCCGATCGATTCGCATGAGCCGGAGCGACAGCTCGATGTCGGCCCAGACATGCGTCGCATAACGATCCGTGGGGAGTTCAGGCGCGAGACGCGCGAGTTCACCGGTGACGTGCTGAATGAGTGCCGGGAGAACCATACCGGGCACTGCGAGGATGAGCCCACCGCTGGTCGTGGAGACAAACGGGCGGTAGCTCAGGGAGCCGTTCTGTCCGTCCCAGGCAATGCCATTTGGAGCCGACCCGCCGATCAACGGTCCCAGCTCAGTCGCCCAATCGTCGCCGAACAGCTCTTGCAGCTCCAGAGCGCCGAAGCGCACGGCTGCACTGAGGTTCGTCAGTCGCTCCGCCGACGGCACGTGCGTGTGCAATCGCTCAAAGCTCGGCTCGACGACACCGCGCAGTCCCGCCCGCTCGGTTGCGCGGCCGACGAGTCCGAGAACCCCATCTATCCGCCGGGCCAGGGCCGCCAAGTCGTCGGATTCGCCGGCCATCGACGCGGCCATGTCGAACATGAGGTGGGCGTTGTAGTCGACGCCGAGCACCAGACCGAGCGAGATCAAGGCATCCCGGTCGCCGTGGACGAACGGAACCGCGAACGGCTGCTCCGGCGGATCGAGGGAGCTTGGCAACAGTCGATCGCCGCCCCGCGCTGCGATCCGCCGGGCATCCGCGACCGTGACGGTGTGCCCGTCCGAGCTGGCGGGTCGTGACGCCGCGACATGGGCCAGGGCTTCGAGCGGCAGCTGGCGCACCGCGTTCTCGGGTTGCAACGCGAGTCCGCCGAGCATTGCGAGGAGGGAATCCCGGTTCAGCCCGCGCATCGATCGGAGAGCGCTCGGGTACCCCGTTGACCGCATCCAGTCATCGGAATCAGGCATCTCAACCGGTTCGGTGGTCAGGTGCTTCGGCGGCCTTGGATCGAGGTGGTCGTTCGTGCTCCTAGTGTCGGCGATGGCCGTGACAGCTAGGGCGTCACCGCAGGACTTCGATGGGAGCCCAATGTGGGCGTCGACGGGTCCTTCGCACCATCGACAACCGATCACCGATCGCGCTATAGGCGATCAACCGGCGACACTCGCCGATGGACGGCGCGTAGGTCGTCGTCGAGCAGTTGGACGTAGCGGCGAGTCACCTGGAGCGATGACGGCGTGGGGGTCGGAAACCCCGAATCGCGATCGGATCGCCCCGGTACGATCGGCCGATGTGGTCGCTCCTCTACCTCGTCGTCCGCACCCCTCGTCCGTCTCCTCGCCAGCGGCGGGCGTGGCCGAGACGACGAGCGCTCGAAGGACCTCGAGATCTTCGTCCTCCGCCATCAGCTCCCGAGTGCTCCGCCGGACGGCGGGCCCAGCCAGGCTCCGGCCCATCGACCGGGTCCTGCTCGCGGCCGCGAGCCGGGTTATCCCGCGTGAGCGCTGGGTCGCCTTCCTCGTCACCCCGGCGACCCTCCTCCGCTGGCAGCGCGAGCTCGTGCGGAGGAAGTGGACGTACCGCAGGACTGGCAAACCCGGCCGGCCACCGATCGGTGCCGCGATCCGCGCGCTCATCCGCCGTCTCGCCCGGGAGAACCCCCGATGGGCTTGCGTGCGGATCGAAGGCGAGCTTCGGAAGCTCGGGATCCGCGTGGCAGCGACGACGATCCGGACCCTGCTCCGGACGGCGCGGCTCGGTCCAGCCCCGCGGCGCAGCGGCCCAACCTGGACCGAGTCCCTCCGCGCGCGAGCGCAGGGGATCATCGCCTGCGACTTCTGCACCGTCGAGACCGCCTGGCTCCGGACTCTGTACGTCCTCGTGTTCATCGAGCTCGGCAGCCGGCGGATCCACCTCAGCCCATCAACGGCGCACCCCGACTCGGCGTGGGT
>JANOTJ010000320.1:0-1981 GCA_031416295.1 Chloroflexota bacterium | reverse complement strand
CCGGGGTGACGCGCGGCTACATCGCGATGGTCGAAAGCGGTCGGGCGAACCCGTCGCTCGCCCTCGTGGAACGCATCGGGGTTGCGCTCGGGATCGAGTTCCAGCTCGTCGGCCGTCCGCCCCTGCGGCTCGATGGCGGTCGGCCACGCGATCTCGTCCACGCACGATGCTCCGGCTACGTCGACCGCAGGATCCGCCATGCCGGCTGGT
The DNA here is from genome assembly GCA_031416295.1 of Chloroflexota bacterium. Classification (GTDB taxonomy): domain Bacteria; phylum Chloroflexota; class Limnocylindria; order Limnocylindrales; family CSP1-4; genus SPCO01. The sequence continues at coordinate 1,771 of JANOTJ010000320.1, read as the reverse complement.
CGACCGCCCGCGAGGTCGAGGTCGTCCATGGGCGAAGCCACGGCTGGATCGACCTCCTCGCGTTCGATGCGCGCACCGGGACGCTGCTCATCGTCGAGATCAAGACCGTCATCGACGATATCGGCGCCCTCGAGCGGCAAATCCACTGGTATGAGCGGGCGGCGCTGGACCTCGCCCATGATCTGGGCTGGCGTCCGCGTCGGATCATGACCTGGGTCCTTGGGCTGGCCAGCGAGGATGTCGAAGCCGCGATCCGGGCGAACCGCGACGTCTTCGCCGCGGCGTTCCCGACACGCGCGATGGACATGGGCGCGATCCTTGCCGGAACCCAGGTCACAGGCCATCGCGGCATCGCCCTCATCGACCCGACGAGCCGCCGACGCGACTGGCTCATGCGGACCCGATCCGATGGGCGCCGTACACCTGCGCCGTACCTTGACTACGCCGCGGCGGCCCGCCGTCTCGCGTGAACTGGCGATCGTCTTGACCGCCGCGATGCGCCCGGGACGCAAGCCACAGATGCACGTTTGGCACAGCCGTGCACGATCCCTCGACCAGATCGACATGTATGTCAGTGTGGTCATCGATCCACGAGGGATTCGTGCTGAATGCGCATCTACGGCTTGCACCGCCAGGCACGGGCGCAGGGAGCGCAGTGTCGGGCGCAGGGAGCGGCTCGGTCGGGCTCGGTCGGGGCACCGCCAGGGAGCGGCTCGGTCGGCACGGCTCGGGTCAGCTGCCCAGTGACTCGCTGAACGCGGCCTCCGCGGCAGCCCGCGTGGCCGCGACGTCGGCGGACGTGTCGAGGACGCGCGTCGCCCGAGGAGCGAGGCGCGCTGCGAGGTCGCCTTGGGCCTCGATCCGTGCCTGCGCGTCGGCGGCGTCACTCCCCCGCCCCAGCAGTCGCTCGAGCTGGGCGGCCGGGTCGCAGGTAATCAGCCAGACCTCGTCGCACAGGTCGGCCAGGCCGCCCGAGACGAGCTTGATCGCTTCGATCACGACCGCGTCGGCGCCACCGGCCTCGGCCTCGGTGATCGCGGCCAGGATGTGCAGCCGCACGGCGGGGTGGACGATCGATTCGAGGTCGCGCAGCGCGGCCGGATCGGCGAAGACAATGCGTCCCAGCGCCACCCGGTCGAGCGCTCCGTCGTCTTGCGCTAGCTCCTGCCCGAACCGAGCGAACACGGCCGCGAGCTCCGGCGACCCCACCGCGAGCACGTCCCGCGCGACGACGTCCGCATCCACGACCACCACACCGGACCGTTCGCCGAGCCATCGAGCGACGGTGGACTTGCCGCACCCGATGGGTCCGGTGAGGCCGATCCGCAGCGTGCGCTCCGGAGACCGGGTCACGGTGCCCGCTCCGGCGACCAGGTCACGGTGCCCGCTCCTCGAGGTGGAGCCAGGAATCCTCGGCGGCGGCCAGCGCCGCATCCACGTCGGCGAGCTCGCTCGTGACCCGCCGCAGCTCAACGAAGTTGGCGCCGACCCCGGGGTCGCCGAGGGCGAGCTCGAGGTGGTTCTTGCGCAGCCCGAGCCGCGTCAACTCCGAATCGAGGGCCGCCTTTTGACGCCGATACAGGTCTTTCGACAGCTTCTCGAGTTTGCGCCGGGGCCTAGGCGCCACCCTGGCGGGAGACGCGGCCGGCGAGGCGGCAGTCCCGTGGCCCCTCGGCGCGTCGACGGACGAGGCAGCCGGCGACGCAGCGGTCGACGCGGCCGGCGAGGCGGTCGCGCGACCCTTCGCTGCAGCCGCAGGAGCGCTGCCGCC
>JANOTJ010000319.1:0-16654 GCA_031416295.1 Chloroflexota bacterium | reverse complement strand
TACGACGTCGCCCAGGAGACCAAGCGCGTCCTCCAGCGCTACCGCGACCTCCAGGACATCATCGCGATCCTGGGCATCGACGAGCTGTCCGAGGACGACAAGTCCACCGTCGCCCGGGCCCGGCGCCTGCAGCGGTTCATGAGCCAGCCGTTCTTCGTCGCCGAGGTCTTCACCGGTCGGACCGGACAGTACGTCTCCATCAAGGACACCGTCGCGTCGTTCAAGGAGATCCTGGAGGGCAAGACGGACACGCTGCCCGAGCAGGCCTTCTTCCTGGCCGGCACCGTGGACGACGTTCGCGAGAACGCCGCAAAGCTGGCGAGCTGAGCGCGGCCATGCCCCTCCACCTGGAGATCGTCACGCCCGAGCGCCTGGCCTATTCGGACACGGTCGATTCGGTCGTGCTGCCGGGTTCCGAGGGCGAGCTCGGCGTGCTGCCCAACCACGCCCCTCTGGTCTCCATGCTGGGCGTGGGCGAGCTGCGTATCCGCAAGGGCGGCGCCGAGGAATCGTTCGCCATCGTCGGCGGCTTCCTGCAGGTCCGGCCGGACAAGGTCGTGGTCATGGCCGAGACCGCCGACCTCGCCAGCGAGATTGATCTGGACAAGGCCCAGGAGGCGAGGCGGGAGGCCGAGCGCGCGCTCGAGGGCGGCTTCTCCGAGGGTGCGGATCTGTCCATGGCTCGTGCCCAGCTGCAACAGGCTCTCCTCCGGATCCGCGTCGCCGAGCGTCGCCACCGGGAGGGTCCGCGACGCCGCGGATGAGGGTGCTGCGTGGCTGACGCCCGACCGTTCCACTGGGAGTACACCCCGGAGCCGATCGTTCAGGAGGTATTCCGGGTCGAGGGCGGCCGGCCCCTGTCGGGCACTGTCCAGATCAGTGGCGCCAAGAACGCGGCGCTCAAGCTCCTCGCCGCGGCGACCCTGACCGGCGAACGCTGCCGCTTCACCAACGTCCCCGAGATCGAGGACGTGCGAGTCATGGCCCAGACCCTTACCGAGCTCGGGGTCGTGGTCGACCACCCGGGACCGAATGTCTACGAGGTCGCCGCGGGCGACGTGGACTGGCTCTTCGTGCCCCTCGAGGCAGCGGCCCGGATGCGCGCGAGCTTCATGCTCCTGGGTCCGCTCCTGACCCGTTTCGGCCGGGTCATCATCAGCAACCCTGGCGGCGACCGGATCGGCCGGCGGCCGGTCAACCTGCACGTCGAGGCCATGCGCGCCATGGGCGCCGAGATCGAGTATCGCAACGGCTACTACTTCGCGACCGCGCCCGGCCGGTTGCGCGGCGCCGAGATCACCTTTCCGTTCGTATCCGTGATGGGCACGGAGAACGCGATCCTGGCCGCGACGCTGGCGGAAGGCCACACGGTCATCCGCCCGGCAGCCCAGGAGCCGGAAGTGGACGATCTCATCGCGTTCCTGGTCCAGATGGGCGCCGCGGTCCGGCGGACTGCGCCCGACACCATCGAGATCGAGGGGCGGCGCCGGCTGCGCGGGGCGGAGCACCGCGTGATCCCCGATCGCATCGAGGCCGGCACGTTCATCGTGGCTGCCGCCGTGACCGGTGGCCAGGTCACCCTGGAGGGCGCCCCGTGCGATCAGCTCGGTGCCTTCGTCGAGGTCATGGGCCGGGCTGGAGTGGGCGTCTCGTGCGGCGTGGACACGATCGACGTGGACGGCACAGCCCTGCACGGTGCGGGCTTCAAGGCCTGCGACGTGGAGACGTCGCCGTATCCGGGCCTGGCCACGGACCTCCAGCCGCCCACCTGCGTGCTGCTCACCCAGACCGAGGGCACGTCGCAGGTCCACGAGGCGATCTTCGAGGACCGCCTGGAGTGGCTCACGGAAGTCACCCGGATGGGCGCCGACGTGGCCATCGCGGACCCCCATCACGCCACGATCCGTGGCCGCACCCCGTTACGTGGCGCCGAGGTGGAGATCGGCGATCTGCGCGCCGGAGCGTCGCTCATCCTCGCCGCGCTGGCCGCGGAGGGCACGTCCACGATCCACGGTGCACACCACGTTCATCGGGGCTATGAGAACATCGAAGGCAAGTTCCTGGGGCTCGGCGCCAGGATCGCTCGCCTGCCAGAAGGGAACGACGCGACCAGCTCATGAAGATCGGTATCGACCTTGGCACCGCCAACGTCCTCGTCTACGTCAAGGGCAAGGGCATCGTCATCACCGAACCGTCGGTGGTCGCGGTCAGCGACGACAACCGGATCGTGGCCGTCGGCGAGGAAGCCCGCGCGATGATCGGGCGGACACCCGGGAACATCACCGCCATCAGACCGATGAAGGACGGCGTCATCGCCGACTACGTGATCACCGAGGCGATGCTCCGCTTCTTCATCCGCAAGGCGACCAAGGGCTCCATCGGCTTCTCGCGCCCGGAGGTCATGATCTCCGTGCCGGCCGGCGTCACCTCGGTCGAGAAGCGCGCCGTCCGCGATGCCGCGCTCAAGGCTGGCGCCAAGGAGGCATACCTCATCGAGGAACCGCTGGCCGCCGCCATCGGCGCGAACGTGCCCATCAGCGGCCCGTCCGGAAACATGATCATCGACATCGGCGGCGGCACCTCCGAGATCGCGGTCATCGCCCTGGGCGGCATCGTCGTCTCGCGTTCGCTGCGCGTCGGCGGCAACAAGTTCGATGAGTCGATCGCGACGTACATCCGCAAGAAGTACAACCTGATGATCGGAGAGCGGACGGCGGAGGAGGTCAAGATCCAGATCGGGACAGCCCTCCCGCTGGAGCGCGAGCTGACCATGGAGGTCCGCGGCCGGGACCTCATCGCGGGCCTGCCGCGGACCATCCCGATCACCTCGTCGGAGGTCATGGAGGCCATCGAACTGCCACTCCAGCAGCTCGTCGCCGCGGTCCGCTCGGTCCTCGAGCAGACGCCCCCTGAGCTCTCGTCGGACATCATCGACAAGGGCATGGTCATGTCCGGTGGGGGCGCGCTCCTGCGCAACGTGGACAAGCTCCTGACCCAGGTCACGGGCGTCCCCTGTCACGTGGCCGAGAATGCGCTCGATTGCGTGGCCCTCGGCACCGGGATCGCGCTCGAGCACTTCGACTTCTTCAAGAAGTCGCTCGTCCAGCAGATCTAGGGCGACACGTGTCGGGGCGGGCGTTCGTCGATCTGCACTGTCATACCGGCGCGAGCTTCGACTGCCTGTCGCGACCGCGCGACGTCGTGCGGGCCGCTGCGGAGCGCGGCATCACCCATCTCATCGTGTCCGACCACGATCGCATCGATGGCGCGCTCGAGGCGCGCGACGCGGCCCCGGAGTCGCTCACCGTGATCATCGGGGAGGAGGTCAGGACGCTCGAGGGCGACCTCATCTGCGCCTTCCTGGAGCGAGCCATCCCGCCCGGGATGTCGGCGCTCGACACGATCGCGGCCGCTCGAGAGCAGGGTGCCCTGGTGGGCGTCCCGCACCCGTTCGACCGGATGCGCGGCTCGCTCCTGCGCGATGCGCGGATGGCCTCGCTGGCGCCCCTCGTGGACTGGGTCGAGGTCCACAACGCACGGCTCGTCGGCAGCGGCAATGAGCAGGCGGCCGAGTTCGCCAACGAACACGGCCTGGCGGGCGTGGCCGTCTCCGATGCGCACTCCATCATCGAGGTCGGGGTCGCCTACACCGCGCTGGAAGGCGACCCGTCCACGCCTGCTGGCCTCTTGGCGGCCCTGCCAACCGCCCAGCTCGTGACCGGTCGGGCCTCGTACGCCGTGCGCCTCTGGACCCCGATCGCCAAGGGCGTGCAGCGGCTGCGCGGCAACGGCCGCGTGCGACCCGCGCCGCTCCCGTGAATGGACCGGCGGGCGAGCAGGACCATCAGTCCGTGGCCGCGGCTTCGGGCGAGGCACTATCGTCGGCGGCCATGGAAGACGAGCGCGTCCCCGACGCCGAGCAGATGTCCATCGCCCGCCGGCTGCGCCAGCCCAGGACGATCTTCTCCATCGCCATCCCGCTCCTGATCATCTTTGGCTTCGTGGTCATCAACGGCAAGTCGCTCGGGCGCGTGCCGGGGCTCGTCCTCGGCGCTAACCCGCTGCTGATCCTGGCGGCCTTCGCCGTGTTCTATGCCGGGTTCCCGTTGCGCGGCCTGCGCTGGGCGACCCTGCTGCGCGGGACCGGCCTGCGCATCGGGATCAAGGATTCGACCGAGATCATCCTCCTGTCGTGGCTGGTCAACTGCGTGGTGCCGGCCAAGCTCGGCGACGTCTACCGGGCGTACCTGCTCAAGATCAACTCGACCGCCTCGCTGTCGCGGACGTTCGGCACGGTCTTCATCGAGCGCGTGCTGGACCTGTTCGCCATCGCGATCCTGGGCCTGGCCGCGGGCTACTGGAGCTTCCGGAGCGGGCTGCCGCCGGCCATCCAGGTGGTCTTCGGCATCGGCGTCGTGGTCGTGGTCCTGTTGGCGGCGGGCCTCCTGACGATGCGCAACTTCGGGCGCCGGATCATCGTCGCCCTGCCCTTCCTGCCGCGCCAGGTGCTGGACTTGTACGACCGCTTCGAGGAAGGGGTCTTCGGGGCGTTGCGCTTCCGCCAGCTGCCGGCTCTCAGCGCCCTGACCGGGACGATCTGGATGACCGAGGCACTGCGCCTCTACCTCGTCGTCCTGGCGCTCGGCTTCGATGACGTGTCGCTCGGGCTGTCGGGTGCCGTGTTCGTGGCGCTCATCGGCTCACTGCTCACGGCCGTGCCACTCAGCCCGGCCGGGCTCGGCATCGTCGAGGCCGGCGTCGTGGGCGTGCTCACGGTCGCGTACGGCGTGCCCCTCCCCGAGGCGACGGCGATCGCCCTGCTGGACCGGGTCATCAGCGTCTTCTCGGTCATCGTCGTGGGCTCGATCGCGTACCTGCTGTCGAAGAAGCCGCGGGGCATGGGACGGATCCCCGAATCGCCCGGATCGGTCGGGGCCGCACCCGCGGCATAGCCGGGCCGGCCGCGCCGGGGCTCCGCCCGCGCCGCATAGCCGGACCACAGCGACCAGCGCCCGCGCCGGGGCTCCGCCCAGCGCCAGCCCAGCGCCCGCCCAGCGCCCGGCCGCGCCGACCGCTGCGAACCGCCATGGACCGCACCTGACCGTCCGCGGACCGGTGGTGTCAGCCGGCAGGTCGCCGATACGTACCGGTACCAACGGGTGATACAGGCGCCTCGAAGCGGCAACCATCATCGTGGGCATCGAGGCAACGACCGGACGGCAACGGCCGCACGGGAACCGCCCCAGGGAGCGCCCAGGCAGTATGACCACCCAGAATGGCCGAGCGTTCAACGAATGGCTTCGAGCCCAGCTCAAGGCCAAGAAGATGTCGCAGCGGCAACTCGCACAGCAGTCCGGCGTCGACCACTCGACGATCTCGCGGCTGATCCGTGGAGACCGCATGCCGTCGCTCGGGACCGCGACCAAGCTTGCCCGTGGCCTGCGCGAACTGCGCGACGACGCGGATACCCCGCAATACCTCGGTCTTGTGGCATCGGGTTCGACCAATCCGACGGCGCGCGTCGAATACTCGCTGCGGGCCGACGAGCTCCTCTCCGAACCGCAGGTCCGCCAGATCATGGAGTACTACCTGGCCGTTCGGATGCGCCGCTACGGTCGCCCCTACCCCGCCGACGCCGTCACCTCATCGGGTGATCGCGGTTCCGAGCGCACGCTGAGATCGGCGTCGGGGTCCCCAACGGGCGCGGTCGGGACGACCGGGTCCGCAGGTCCCGGACTGCCTCGGTCACCGCGACCGACGGCCTCCGTCGAATCGGCAGGCTCGGCGATGATGCCCAGCTCCGTTCGACCTCTGATGGTCGGCAGAGTCACTGGGATCGGGACGCAGGGTCTCGGACGTGCGGGTGGCATCGGCGCCGCGGTCAATACGGTCCGCTCTGTATCGCGGGGCACTGGCCGAGAGGGCCGCTACTAGATCAATTCCCAGGGCATGACCCGGATAGCCCTCCACCGTCCGGGTCTCGGGGACAGCGAACGCCGGCGTCTGGGGCGCCGGCGTTCGCATTTTCTTGTGTCCGGAGCCCACATCGCCGACAGCGCGGAAGGCGCCGATGTGCCCCGCGCCACACGTCACGCCCCGCGCCACACGTCACGCCCCACGCCACGTCACGCCCCACACGTCACGCCCCACACGTCACGCCCCACACGTCACGCCCCAACCGCCCGCGAGCTTCTCAGGGTTCTTCCCTATCAGCACTGGTGGTGCTGCTATCGAACGGATCTGCGTCGTTTGGCCCCGGCATCGCCCAATTTGCGCCTGATCCACGCACGAGGCGGGACGGAGTGTCGATCTCCACCAGCCGCTCTGGCGTGTAGTAGCAGCCCTGATTCTATTAGGGAAAAAGCCGTGGCGGGTCACCGGGGACACCAGCCCGATCGGCCTACCCGGATCCTCGGCCGTAGACGGACACCCAGCGACCCGGCGCCACCTCGAATCGATCGAGCAGGGGACCGACATCGCGGCCACCAGCGTCAGTGGCGACGGAGGACTCAGCGACACCCCCGCAGGTGGCCCCGATCGCCGCCTCGAACAGCGAGTCGCAGAGCAGGACCAGCCCAGTCGGGCTCGCGGGCAAGCTCCCCGATCCGGAACTCCCCGATCCGGAACTCCCTGCGCTGCCCGATCCGGAACTCCCCGCGCTGCCGGGGCCACCCGCGCTGCCAGGGGCGAGCCCGTCCGGCGTTTCCGCGATGACGGTCCGGCCGAGGCGGACGAGCGGATATGCCACGGCTTCAGTGGACTTGAAGTCGGGCAGCGATCGAAGCAGGACGGGCACCTCGCGCTCGATGCCTGCCGAGGTGAGGACGGCGTCCACCCGCTCAGCACCTGCCGCGGCCCACGGGAAGCCCCCATCGGGGTGCTCGAACGGCGGCCAGTGCGTCACGTTCCACGCGAGGAGCGCGGCCAGGGCGGCCACCAGAATCGCGCGGCCGGGCACGGAACGGGGAACGGCCGCAGCCCCGATCCCGAGCAGGGTGAAGACCATCGGGTCTGCGAACGCGTGGTAGTGGTCGTTCGGCAGCCCCGGGACCACGGTCGTCAGGCTTGGCGCCGCCAGGGCAAGGAACAGCGCGGACCACAGCAGTCCCAGGCCCAGCCACCGGACGGCGACCGCCTCCGCAGCCCGTGACGCTCCGGCAGCCCGTGACGCTCCGGCGCCAACCGCGGGCCCAGCGTCCCCCGCGGGGCCAGCGCCCCCCGCGGCCCCGGCGCCCACCGCGGCTCCCGCCGGACGACGCCAGCGCCAGGCAACGATGCCCACGATCGCGGTCGTGGCCGCCACGCTGGCGAGGAATCCGGACGTGATCAGGCCGGTCAGCGGCCAGGAAACGACCCGCAGGCCGACGATGCCGACGCGGACCGGGAACGCGGCGCTGGCCGCGTCGCGACCGCCGGTCAGGTACTCGAGCGCCGCCTTCGTCTCGGAGAAGTCGTGCAGCCATTCGTTGGCGATGAGCGGTAGATAGCTCGCCACGATGACGAGGAGCCCGATCGCACCCGCGCGCCCTGGCGAGCCCTCCGAGCGGCCGCGTCGCCAGTTCGCGACGAAGAGTGCCGCCACGACGGGGAGCAGCGTGACCCCCAGGACATGCAATTGCATGGTCACGGCCGTCCCGACAGCGGCGACGATCCACCAGGCCGTGCGACCACCGGACCACGCTCGCCACGCTCCGGCGAGTGCCACCGAACTGGACAGGGCGATAAGATTCGGATTCCAGATGAACGTCGATTCATCGATGGCGGCAGCGGACACGGCCATCGCGAGTGCGGCGACAAGGCCCGCCAGCGGCCCGGCGATGGAGCGGGCCAGCCACCACGTCACGCCGACGGCGGCGATGCCACCGAGCGCGATGAGGGCCACCACCGCGAATGGCGAATCGCCGCCCGTCAGCCACGCCGCCGGCGAGAGCAGGTAGTAGTACCAGGCACCGTGATGGACGTCGCCGATCGACGTCGGTGGCCCGAGAAGGGGGACCACGCCGTCGCGCACGAAGCTGCGCAGGACGAGCATGTCGTGGCCCTGGTCGCCATCCCATGTCCCGCGGGTCTCGAGCCCGTGGAGTCGGAGCAGCGCCGCCACGGCGAGGCAGCCGATCAGGGCCGCCGCATCGCGGCGATCGACGCGCGCCCAGCCCCGCGCCGAACCCCGCGCCGAACCCCGCGCCGTACCCCGCGCCGTACCCGACCCGCTCACGCCGGCGCCGTCCGAGCCCGGCTGCTGCGCGTCTGGAACGCCGCCGCCGGCAAGCGGCGCAGCGGCTCGCCCGCGGCCAGCGCGTACGCCCGTTTGATGTTCACCTCGTCGTAGCCCTCGTCCATGCCGGGCGTCTCCAGGTAGTACGTGACGTGAGCGAGCGACGGGTGGGTCAGGACGCGGGCGAGTCCGGCTGGCCCGATCCGCCCGGCGCCAAGATGCTCGTGGCGGTCGGTCCGGGAACCGAGGGCCGACCGCGTGTCATTGAGATGGACCATCACGAGCCGGTCGATGCCGATGCGCGCGTCGAATTCAGCGAGGAACACATCGATGGCGGTCGGATCGGCCACATCGATGCCGGCGCCCCAGGCGTGCGCTGTGTCCAGGCAGAAGCCGACCCGCCGATCTGCGACGCCCTGCGCGGCGATCGCCCGGGCGATCGCCTCCAGTTCGGCCACGTCGACGCCGAGGCCGTAGCCGGCCCCCGCTGAATTCTCAAGGACGAGCATCGTGTCGTCGGCGCTGTAGTCTGAGTCCGAGCCATCGCCCGAGGGCGTGCCGGCGTCCAGCGCGGCCATCGTGCGCGCGACCCCCTGCGCCAGGCGTTCGATGCCGGCGCCCACGCCGGCTCCACGATGCGAGCCGATATGGACGTTGACGAACGTCGCGCCGAACGTCGGGCCGTCGCGGAGTTCGGCGACGAGCAGCGCGATCGAGCGCTCGAAGAATTCCGGCTCCGGCCCGGCGAGGTTGATGAGGTATGAGGCGTGGACGGCGACGGGTCCGATGTCCAGCGTCCGCAGCCTCTCCCGGAACGCCGGTGCCTCCGGCGGCGGCGCCGATCGACGCCGCCAGGCGGTCGGGTTGTCCGTCCAGATCTGGATCGCCCGGGCCCGGATCTTGCGGGCTCGCTCCACGGCGCGGACCATCCCGCCCGCGAGGGGCAGATGGGCACCGAGGCGTCGTCCGTCGGGGAGTGTCGTGGGCATCGCCCGCATCGTACGATGCGGGCCCATGGACCCGGACCGCAGCAACGCCGCGCACCCAGGCGCGAGCCCCGATGCGCTCGAAGCCCTAGGAGCGCCGGCCGTTGGCCGAGGCGCGGCCCTTGGTGTACTCGCCACCGACCATCGGTGCGATCAGGCCGTAGTCGCCACCCTTGCGCCGATACAGGACCGCCACACGCTCCGTCTCGGCATCGACGAACACGAAGAACTGGTGCCCGAGCTCCTCCATCGCCGCGATGGCGTCCTCCTCGAACATCGGCTCGATCGCGAAGCGCTTGGTCTTGACCACACGGCTCGGTCGTCCTCGATCGGCGGTGCCGTCGGCGATGGAGCGCAGGATGCGCTTCTCCTCCTCGGGACGAGCGCGCAGCCTGGGCTTGGACTTGTGGTCCACGGTCTGCCGTTCGACCTTGTCGATGACCGTGTCCAGCGCCGCCTGGTAGCTGATGCCCGAGGCATGGCTGTGCAGCGTCTGTCCGTCGATGATCAGGGTCACTTCGGCGATGTGGGCGTCCGACGCGCTGCGGTGGTGCTCGTTCGAGAACTCCACGATGGCGTCCGTCCGATCATCGAGGAGGCGCTCAAGTCGGTGGAGCTTGCGCTCCGTATAGTCGCGGACGCGATCGGGCACCTCCACGTTCTTGCCCTTGACGATGGTTCGCATCCGGCACCTCCTGGCGTTGGCGGCGGTGATTCTCGAGCCCATCGAGTATAGGCCTGCCCCGCGTTCCGGGCCCCGCGCTGCGGACCGGAAGCGGACCCCGCACTGCGGCCCCGGGAGCGGACCCGTTGCGTTCGGGGTCATCGCTCGCGGGCCACGGTGATCGCCGATACCGCGAGCGCTCCAGCCGCATGGAGCGCTTCCGCGCAGGCGGCCAACGTCGCGCCGGTGGTGACGACGTCGTCGATGAGCAGGACCCAGCGCCCGATAACGATGGTGGCGACAGTCGCATCGCGCGTCTCGAAGGCCCCCTGGACGTTGGTCGCACGATCCGCCCGATCGAGGTCGAACTGGGCGATCGTCGCGCGGCCGCGGACCAGGAGGGCGGCATGGGGGAGGGCCAGAGAGCGGGCCGCGGAACGGGCGATCAACTCAGCCTGATCGTAACCCCGTTGACGCGCCCGATCGATGTGGACGGGCACGTGCGTGACCAGCGTGGCCCCGATGCCGACCTGGGCCCAGCGTCGCGCGATGGCGGCGCCCAACGGGATGGCCAGGCGACGTTCGCCACCGTACTTGACGGCGTGCAGCGCAGCTCGCGCCACGCCCTGGAACGGTGCACACCATTCGAGTTGCAGGAGCGGCGCCGGCAGCTCACCAGGAAGTCCGATCGGGACGCCGGCGGGAGCCGCCAGCCGCACATCAAGCCGCGGCGCGCACGCCCGACACAGCGGATCTCCTTCGCGCCTGCACCCGACGCACGTGCCCGGGAACGCGAGGTCGAGAGCGCTCGAGAGCGCCGCTCCGACGCTCACTCCGATGTTGTCCAGCACGTCGGTCCCGTCAACGCGCCGGTGCCTAGCTCGTGCCCCGTGCCGTCAGCGCTCCGTGCCGTCAACGCGCCGTCAGCGCGCCGGTGCGTGGCTCCCCCCCTGCCCGGCACTCGCCCCGTGCCCGACGGGACCGTCGGACGCGCTGCACGGCGATGGCCGACGACGCCCTCGTCGGGAGCGCACTGGCAGGCACGAACCAGATGCCCCCGCCGAACCCCGGTGAGCGATCCGGGCGTCGCAGGAACCGCTTCACCGCCGTCGAGCGCTCGGGCCACATCGTATCGAACGTGGCCTCATGTGCGTTGACCACGGAGCGTGCGCCGTGCGAGTCACTGACGACGAGCAGCCGCACCACTGTCCGCGGACGCCACCCGCGCTCGCGCTCCAGCTCCCTGGGCGCCACTCGCACCTTCTTCGCGAACGTTCCCTGGAGCTCCTGGACATCGCCGATCCGGGACTTGACCTCGATCAGGACCAGCGTCTGCGACGCCGGGTGCCAGCCCACCACATCGACCGAACCGCGGTCCCCGTATCGATTGAAGGTTGCCTCCGTGAGCACGGTCCAGCCGTTGGCTCGCATCGTGCCCACCACGAACTCGACGAGTGCCGCGTGCGCCCGATCGAGCAATCGATCGATGTCGCCGCGACGCCACCAAAGGTCGATCTCGAGCGACACGTCCAGGGCGGCGGTGACCTCTCGCAGCCTGCCGACGGTGATGTGATCGAGGCGCCCAAGCTCGATCTCCGCGATCAGTCGCTGGCTGACCCCGGCCCTGTCACCGAGATCCACCTGCCGCCAGCCGGCGTGAACCCGAACCTGCTTGACGATGCGTCCGACCCGGTCGTCCTTCATCCATCGATCATCGCAGCGGTCGCTCACCTGCCAGTTGTTCGCATCTTTACTCGCACTTCGATGGCCGTGGTCAAGCCGGGTGGTAGGGGCAGTCTGGTCGCGACGGCAGTCTGGTCGCGACGGCAGTCTGGGCGCGACGGCAGCCGTTGGGGAGCGCCGAACTGGCTAGTACCGTCAGCCTGCTCGCCCACGCCTACACCCGCGCGATCAAGCCCGCAAGCCGATCAAGCCTGCCATGGTGTATTTCCCTAACAGAAGCACCCGTGCTACTACAGGCAGGATGTGATCAGGCTCGCGCACTCGTTAGGCTCGCCCGTGCGTGGAGGAGATCGGATCCGCGGCCGAAATGCCGAGGAACGGGCGATATCTCCCGATACCAGCACTGGTGGTTCTGGTAGAGAATTATCCCGGCGTCCCGGGCCCGAATCGCTCGGGTGCCCTGTCGCGCCGGGTCCAGCGCTGCGCGCCCGGTATCGCCGCCGCGCTAGGCGATGAGGACCAGGTCGCCGACCACGGTGCCGGAGGCGTCGATCGTGCCGACGGGCAGTTCCAGGACCCCGTGCGCACCTCGAACGAGTGGCACCAACCCTGTCCACGCGCGAAGGTTCCTGCGGACTGCGATCACGGGCCTGACCTCACGGACCCCGGCCGCGCCGCTCGCGCCGGCGACCCCGCTCGCGCCGGCTGCGGCCGTCGGGGCGCCCAGGAACACCGCGTCGATGGGGAAGCGCATGAAGGCGGTGTGGATGCTCCAACCTGGGCGCAGCACCATCCCTTCGCCTTGGCGGAGGTACTTGCGACCGAGGAGGCCGCGCATACGCCGGTGCGCGCGATCTGCGACGACGACGCGCTCGCAGACGATCCGACCGTCCTCCCGGCGGAGCGTCAGTACCGCCATACCGTTACCCGAGGGCTTCGATGATGTTGATGATCATCGGCGTGAGGATCACCACGAAGAGCGCGGGGAAGATGCAGAAGATCAGCGGGAAGAGCATCTTGATTGGCATCTTCTGAGCCCGCTCTTCGGCCATCGCCCGTCGTCGCTTCCGCATCTCGAGAGAGAGGTTCCGCATCGTCGCGCCGATCGAGACGCCGAGCTTCTCGCCCTGTGTGAGCGCGCGCACGAAGATGCGCATGTTCGGCGCGTCCGCACGTTTACCGAGGCTTTCGATCGCCTGGTTCACCGAGAGGCCCATTCGCTGCTCCTGCAGCGTGAGGCGGAGCTCCTGCCCGAGTGGATCGGACATGGTCTCCGAGGCGACGCGCATGGAGGCGAGGATGCCGAGACCGGCTTCGATGGTGACGACGAGCAGGTCGATCATGTCCGGAAGTTGCTTGTCGATCTTCTCCATCCGGCTTCGCCGCTTGAGCTCGACGTAATACACCGGGGCGTACCAGGCGGCGGCACCCACTGCTACCGCAGCCACGATTGCGAACACGATCGAGCCGCCCATCGCCGGAACCAGCCACAACGTCAGCAGGGGGAACGCGATGGCACACAAGACCTGGTAGCCCAGGATCTTCCGCGGCGTCGTCCCGTACATGCCCGCAGAGATGAGCTTCTCGCGAATCTTGTCTTCGCCGAACCTGGACGTTCGTCGTGCCGCGAAGTCTCCGAGCCGGCCCGCAATGGAGTCGAGTGGTCGTCTCCCGGGCGCGTCCACCTCTGAGCCGCCGGCAGTCTCTGCGACGTATCCGTACGTCTGAATCTGGTCGATCGTCCCTGCGGCACCACGTGATTTGCCGAGGTTGACGACCAGAATCATGATCCCCGCTCCGAGAAGCAGCACACCGGCGACTGCCATCAGTCCTATACCCATGTCACACGTCCAGTTTCGCGAGTTGCTTGATCCAGAATGATCCGACCATGATCATGATGGCCGAGAAGACGAGTGCGATTCGCCCGACCAGCGAGTTGATCATCGGGTCGAGGAAGTCTCCGCCGGTGAAGATCAGTGACAAGAACACGAAGATTGGCAGGCCGGTCAGGATCCAACGGGAGATTCGAGCCTGGGCTGTCAGGACTTCGACGAGCCTCCGGAGCTCCATCCGACCCCTGATCACCTCGGCTACCCGGTCGAGGACTTCGGCGGTGTTTCCGCCAGCCTCGCGCTGAAGCCGCATGACCAGCCCGATCTGCTCGGTGTCCTGGCTCTCCATGCGGCGTGCCGTCACCATGAGGGCGTCGTCGAGCGGCACGCCGAGCTGCTCGTCCTGCAGGACGCGGCGGAACTCGGACTTCGACGGCTCGTCGCCACTGTCGACCATGACGCTGAGGGCACCCATGGTGGAGTGCCCGACCCGCATGGCCCCGGCCAAGACGTCGAGGTTGTCGGGAAGCTGCTCGGAGTAGTCCTTGCGCTTCTTGGTTACGCGGCGCGAGACGACGAACCGCGTGACGAGGGGCGCTGCCAAGCCGATGAGCAAGGCCCACAGCGACTGCAGGACGATGGCAGCGATCAGCGACCCCAGAATCCCGCCGACGATCGTCCAGCCCGCGATGGCGAGCGCCGAGAGACGGAACGCGCCGAGCTCGACGTCAGATTCGAAGCGCTGCCACCAGCGCTGTCCGCCAACGGTCTTCTGCGCCTTATCGGCCAGCATCGAGGCGACCTCTGCGCGACGCAGTCGCGACTCGTCCTCGGTCGGCACGGTCACGTACTGCGCCATGCGCCGCCTGAGTGAGCGGTTGCGGACATCGATCGCGGTGAGGAAGGCGAACGCAATGAGCGCCAGCACTGCGACCAAGATGAAGACCATGAGCCAGGGGGAGACGATCACCTGGTCGATCCAGCTGCGCTCAAATGTGCCGCGTGCGGTGAAGTCGAGCGCCGGCGTCGTGTAGCTCGCCGTTGCGGTCGGCAAGCCTGTTGCCGTCGCGGAGACGGCGGCCTTCACGTTCGGCCCGAGAAGTGAGCGGTAGCTGACCACGTACTCGTTCGAGAGCTGCTGGCCAATCGACGTGAAGATCGGCTCGAGCTGCTCCGGCGTCGCGCTCTCGACGTACGTTCCACCGGTTCGACGCGCCATGCTCCGAAGCGTTTCCGGGTCGTACTGCGGCGATTGAAGGCCGACGGAGATGACGCGAACGTTCGCGTCGTTGAGTGCTTGCAGGGCCTCGGCGCGGCTTGCCTGGACACCGCGACGATGTCCATCCGAGAGAAGCACCGCGGTCGTACGCGCGTAGCCGGCGTCCTCCGCGAGCTTGGCGGCCTCGATCAGTGCGTCGTAGATGCGGGTGCCCTCTGCCGTCTGCGGGGCCTTGGCAACTGCAGCGGACAGCTTTGTGCCATCCGTCGTGAAGTCGGTCAGGACCGTGATCTCCGGGTTGTAGGCGATAACCGCGACGGGAAGCTCGTCCTTCCGCTCCGCCGTGAACGCCCGAGCAGCGGCCATGGCGCCGGCGATCGGTGCCCCTGCCATGCTGTTGGAGGCGTCGATGAGGAGGATCGCGCCGCTCGACTTCGTGCCACTGTCAACGGAAAGGCCGGAGACCGGCCCGCCGTTCTCGGCCACCGTCAGGTTGGAAGCGGTTAGCGCCCTCGCCTCGGGAGTCCGGTACAGATAGACGCGGTCCGGGAACTCCGAGTCCTGCGCTTCTGCGAGCGACGGCGACCCTCCCTGCCCGAGCGCGAGGGTTGGCGCAACGAGCGCGGCGAGAGCCGCGCTCGTTGTAGCGATGCGCATGACGAGCTTCACGCGGTGGCGCCTCTTCGCTCGTCCAGCGAGGCGATGCGCTCGCCGAACATGCTCTGCGGGAGCTCGATGCCACGCTTGCGGAACTTGTCGAGGAAGACGGGGCGGAGGCCAGTTGGCTTGAGCCCGCCGGTGATCGTCCGGTCGGGTGCGACCGCCTCGATCTCGAACTCGAAGATGTCCTGCAGCTGGATCACGTCGGACTCCATCCGGAGCACCTCGGTGATCTGCACCACGCGGCGTGAGCCGTCCTCCATGCGATCGATGTGCACGAGGAGGTCGAGTGCGGCCGAGATGTGCTGACGGATTGCCCGCAACGGCAGGTCGTACCCCGCCATCATCACCATCGTCTCGATGCGGTGGAGACCGTCGCGGGGCGAGTTCGAGTGCACCGTCGACAGGGAGCCGTCATGGCCGGTGTTCATCGCCTGGAGCATGTCGAGCGCCTCGGCGCCTCGACACTCGCCGACGATGATCCGGTCGGGCCGCATGCGCAGCGAGTTGCGAACGAGGTCACGGATCGGGATGTGGCCCTCGCCTTCGATGTTCGGTGGGCGCGCCTCGAGCCGCAGAACGTGTCGCTGGTGGAGCTGAAGCTCGGCGGCGTCCTCGATCGTCACGATCCGCTCGTTGTTCGGGATCGACGCCGAGAGCGCGTTCAGGAGCGTCGTCTTCCCCGAGCCCGTGCCGCCCGAGATCAGCATGTTGAGCTGCGCCTCGATGCAGCGGCCGAGGAAGTCGACCGACTCCTCCGACAGCGAGCCGATGTTGATCATGTCCTCCATCGACAGGCGGCGGCGGCTGAACTTCCGGATCGTCATCAACGGCCCGGAGAGCGACAGCGGCGGGATGATCGCGTTGACGCGGCTGCCGTCGGGCAGGCGCGCGTCGACCATCGGCGAGGACTCGTCGATGCGCCGGCCGATCTGCGAGACGATCTTGTTGATGATGCGGCGCAGGTGGGACTCGTCCGTGAAGCGGACGGTCGTCTCGTAGAGCTTGCCGCCGCGCTCGATCCAGACGTCGTCGGGGCCGTTGCACATGATCTCGGTAATCGAGTCGTCCGCGATCAGGCGCTCCAGCGGCCCGTAGCCGAGGATGTCGTCGAGGATCTCAGCCGTGAGCCGCTCGCGATCTTCGCGGGCGATCCCGGCCTCGTCGTTCAGGAGTCGCCGGATATCGGCGGTAACACGATCGCGAAGCTCGCTCGGATCGACCGAGATGTTGAAGAGCTGCGGCCCGAGCTCCGAGATGACGCTCATGTGGACGCGGTTCTTGAGCTCGGCGAACGGCTCCTGCTCTCGTGCCGGGCTCCGCTGGCTGGTGATTCGCTCGTGGAGTTCCATGAGTTAGTGCTCCTTCTCGGAAGTCACTTGATGCTCCGGCGCG
>JANOTJ010000318.1:0-2599 GCA_031416295.1 Chloroflexota bacterium | reverse complement strand
GTATCCCGGACGTCGCCCGGGATCATCCGCAGGCCGGTGTCGCCGCGCAGGAACCAGCCGCCGACACGCTCCACGCCGCGGAGCGTCTGAACGCTGTCACCGACGTGCACGCGCATCTCGGTCTTCTCATCCATGAGCGAGACCGCACCCTCGCGGTCGCCGCCATTCAGCTTCTCAAAGAACTCTTCCATCGTCTCGACAGCACCCATGAACGGAGTGTACCGTCGGCCGCCGTTGGACGCCAAGATGGGGTTCGCCGGGCGCGGGGTGCGGGCGCGGCGCAGACCGCAGACGCTCGGCCGGGCGACCACTCGGGGGCTAGAAGCCGCCGCCTGAACCGCCGCCGCCGCCACCCGACGAGCCGCCGCTGAACCCGCCGCCCGACGAGCCACCGCTGCCCGAGGATGATGGCGAGTTGCCGATCGACCCGAGCGACGACATCATGCCGCCGAGGTCCGGCATCGCCGAGCCCGAGAAGATCGAGCCGCCGCTGCCCGTGGCCGCGGCACTCGCGAAGGACGACCCGTCCGAGGTCGTGTACCAGGCCGGGAACCACGTCGACGCGACCGCCGACCGCCCCGCGTCCACGTCGTCCAGCGAGCGCTTGAGGACGTCCTCGATCTGGCTCTGCAGCCCGAGGGCGGTGCCCCAGACCACGGCCTGGTCGGGCGTCTCCAGCCACTCGAGGCCGGCGCCGTCCACGACCTCCTGCATGGATCGTGCCTGCTCCATCGTCTTCTCGAGCGTCCGCCGATAGGCGGCCAGCATCGCCCGGATCATCGCCCCGGGCATCGTCACGCGGGGCATCCCCTGGGCAAAACCGATGACCACCAGGCCCCCGGCGATGCCGCCGATGCCAATGAGGACGAGCCCCGAGATCGGGACACTGATACCCGCAACGAGGGCGATCACCCCGCCGACGACGGCCAGGATGCCCTTCAAGGTCCAGCGCCCGACGACCGCGCTCGGCTTGTCCACCATCCAGCCCCTGGCCACCACGTGCTCCTCAAGGGCTTTGTCAAAGACCGGGACTGCGGCGCCGAACCTGGGCAGGTCGTCGGCATCGATGTACGACTTCGAACCATCGATGGCGCGCAGGCGCTGCAGGGCGACGGCTTCCGCGGGACCGGTCGGGCGGCGAGCGTTGCGCGCGCGTTGGGCTTCCTCGACCGCGTCACCAGCGGCCGGAGACGTGTCCACCCCGACCTTGTTGGACAGGCCGAGCAGGCCGCGGTCCTCACGGAACGTGATCAGGCCGCGCGACGCAAGGTCCAGCATCGCGGTCGTGAGCGCGCGCCGGGACGTGCCGCCATCCATCAGGAACGCGCCCGATGCCGCGGTCAGGTCGGGCGGCGGCGCCGGCATCAGGATCGACGCGTCGTCGAGGTACACGGGATCCTTGCCGAAGCGGCGCCAGGACATGAACGCCCAGCCGGCGAGGCCCATGAATACGATCGGCGCACCGACCAGGCCGAGCACGGCGTTGATCTGGCGGCCCGCCTGCAGCCTGGTTGCACTCTCCGCCGTCGCCGCCGCATCGACCCGAGCCAGCGCGATCGCCAGCGCGCCGTCGAAGTCCGCCTCGCGCAGGAATGGGACCATGTCGTTCTCGAAGATGGCCTGGCGATCGCTGTTGGTCAGGTACGTCGCCTCGAATCCGGGCGCGGCGTAGAGCTGGACCTGCCCATGTTCGAGCGACGGATCGATATCGAAGAAGATGGCCAGCCCGTCATCGAAACCGGCGCGACCGACGCCCCACTGATCGATCAGCGCGATCGCCCGCGCCTCCGTCTCCTCGGTGCCCACGCCGTAGTCCACGAGCTGGGTGTACACGACGATCTCCGCCGCGGTCCGCGACTCGATGGCGTCGATGGTCGTCTCGGCCTCCACGATCGCCGCCGGCGACAGGATGCCCGCGAAGTCGTAGACCGCCCGATCGATCTCGGGCTCCGGGAACGGTGGCCCGGGATCGGGCCTGGCCGCGACGGGCTCGCCGGACCCGTCGTCGGGCGCCACCCCATCGAAGGTCGCGGTCACGATCTCGCCGAGCGCGACCAGCAGCGCCGTATCGAACTCACCGGATCTGAGGAGCGGCCGCATGTCGTCCTCGAAGATGGCCTGGCGCTCGGCGTTGGACAGGTACGCCGTCGCGAAGCCCGGGCCCGCGTACAGCTGTACCTGTCCGTGCTTCAGGGTCGTGTCGAGGTCGAACAGGATGACCAGGCCGTCGTCGCGCCCGACCCTCCCGACGCCCCACTGATCCATCAACGCGCGGGCGTTCGCCTCGGTCTCCTCGGGCGTGATGTCGTCCCGTCCGAGCGCCTGCGTGTAGACGACGATCTCCGCCTTCGTCTGGGCCTCGATGGCGTCCACGATGGCTTCGGCCTGGTCTCGGGTCTCGGGCCGGAACAGCTCGGCGGTGTCGTAGACGGCCTGACCGTCGACAGGGTCAGGGTACGGCGGCCCCGCCGCGCGGACCGCCATCGGCGCCACCAGCAGCAGGATGATCGCGAGGGCGGTCAGCAGGCGCACGGTCCGATGCATCTGCCTAGGGTAGCGAGCGGCCCGGCAGGATGACGTGCCTGGGGCGGGGGCGCCC
>JANOTJ010000317.1:0-4978 GCA_031416295.1 Chloroflexota bacterium | reverse complement strand
CGTCGGATGGACCGTGCACAGGAAGGGATAGGTGCCGGCATCGAGCGCCGGGACCTGGTAGGTGCGCTTCTCCGGGCCGTTGAAGATGTCGCCCAGGTAGAGGCTTCCGCCGGACGCGTCCCTGATCTCGACGTTGTGTGGCACGGCTTCCTTGTTATCGAACTCGATCGTGAACGGGACCCCGGCCGGCGCCGTCAGTTCGGTCTGCTCGAACAGGACGTTCAGCGCGCTGACGATGACAGGCGCCGAAGCACCTGTACCGCCGGACGGGGCAGGTCCACCTGACGGGGGTGGTGGCTTCG
This sequence comes from Chloroflexota bacterium, assembly GCA_031416295.1. Lineage (GTDB taxonomy): Bacteria > Chloroflexota > Limnocylindria > Limnocylindrales > CSP1-4 > SPCO01. The sequence goes on along the minus strand of JANOTJ010000317.1, from coordinate 4,676 downwards.
TGGCGCTCGCCGTCTCGACCTTGGCCGCGAGCCACGTATCGAAGTCCGCGCCGGACAGGGCGTGCACGTCGAAGAGCATGATCCGGTGGCCGGAGCCACACAGCTCCGCGCACTGGCCGCGGAAGGTCTGGCCGATGTCGGCCTCGTTGATGTCGAACTCGAAGACGTTGTCCCTGCCCGGGACCACGTCGCGCTTGAACAGGAACTGCGGGACGTAGAAGGCGTGGATGACGTCACCGCTGAACAGGTACAGCTGGACCGACCGGCCGGCGGGCAGGACCAGGCCACCGGCGTCGCCGGACCGGGTCGGCACGAATTCGGTGTACAGCGGCGTCTTGAGCGGGGTCTCCGTGGGCTGCCAGTCGTCGGGCAGATACTCGAACGTCCACTGGTACTGGCCGGCCACCGCTCGGACCTTCATGTCGGGCTCGGCAGAGACGACCTCGACGGTATTGAGGGTCTGCCACGAGACGACGAACAGGAACGCGACGATGATCGTCGGGACGACCGTCCAGACGATCTCGGCGATGGCGTTGCCGTGGGTCTGCGGCGGCAGGCTGTCGTCGCCCGGCCGACGTCGATAGCGCAGCACGCTCCAGACGATCAGGCCCTCGACGACGAAGAAGATGACGACCGCGATGAGGAACACGATCGTGTACAGCTCGCGGATGGCTGCACCCTGCGAGGTCACCGCCTGGGGCGGGTACAGACCGTCCACGAAACGCTGGCCGAGCCCGATCGGGTCGCCGCCGCTCAACAGGGCCACGACGCCGACGGTGACGATCAGGACCACGCCGATGACGAGCGCGGTCATCGCGGCGGATGAGCGGCCGGCCCTGGGGGATGTCGCCATGCAGATCCTCAGCGGATGGACGGCGTCGCCGCCAGACAGCCAGGCGCGTCGCCGAGAGAATGTCACGGTCGGGCCGCCCGGGGGGTCGGACCGCGCCCATGATACCCGGAGCGTGGATGTCTCGCGCGCTAGATGTCTCGCGCGCTATGGGACGATGCGCGACGTGAACAGGTACGCGCCCGCGGCGGTCAGGCTCGCTTCGGCGTCAGGCATGGCCTTGGGCCTCGCCCTTCTCTCGAGCGTGCCGGCGTCGGCGCACGGCCCCGTCCCGGACGTCGCGCCGACCTTCGGCTCGCTGCTGTTCGGGTGGACGTTCCCGCCGCTGCCGACGCTCGGGATCGCGATCACCGTGGGCCTGTGGCGGTGGATGGTCCGCCGGGTGGATCGCGAGCACCCTGGCAATCCCGTGCCGGTCCGCCGTTCCGTGGCCTTCTTCCTGGGCATGGCCGCACTGGCCGTGGCCCTCCTTTCCGGCATCGAGCGCTACGACACGACGCTCTTCTCCGTGCACATGGTCCAGCACGTGCTGCTGACGATGGTCGCGGCGCCGCTGATCGCCCTGGCTGCCCCGATCACGCTCCTGCTGCGGGTCGTCTCGCCGGAGGTGCGTCGACGCTGGATCCTGCCGGTGCTGCACTCGCGCGTCGTGCGGGTGCTCGCCTTCCCGGTCGTCGCCTGGCTCGTCTTCGCCGGTGTGCTGTGGGCGAGCCATTTCACGCCGCTCTTCGACGCGGCCCTCGAGGACCCGATCGTCCACGACCTGGAACACGCACTGTTCCTGGCCGCGGGGCTGCTGTTCTGGTGGCCGGCGGTCGCCGCCGATCCCGCGCCGTGGCGCATGAGCCACCCGGCGCGCGCCCTGTATGTCTTCCTGCAGATGCCCCAGAGCACCTTCCTGGCCGTGGTCATCCTGGGTGCCACGACCGCCCTCTACCCGCACTACGCGACCCTTGGACGAACCTGGCCACCGACTCCGTTGGCCGACCAACAGGCCGCGGCCGGGATCATGTGGCTGGCCGGCGATGCCATCTTCCTGGTTGCGATCATGGCCATCGTGTGGGGCTGGATGCGTGCCGAGCGCCGCGACGCGCCGCGCAATGACCGCCGGGCAGCCGAGGAACTCGTGGGCATCCGGGTGCGCGAGCGCACCCTCGCCGAGCGTCGCGCCCGGGATCGGGCCATGGACCTCGACCGCGAGCGCGGCCACGACCGCGACGGCGACCGCGACCTCGACCTGGACGAGGCTCAGTCGGGGAGTGGCGCCTCGAGGTAGCGCCGATAGGCGTCGGGATCCACGTTGCCGCCGCTGACGATCGCGACGACCGGCCCATCGACACGGTCCAGTCCGAGTTCCGGGCCACGGAAGGCGAGGGCCGCCACGGTCAGGGCGCCCGACGGCTCGGCGACCAGGCGCGACCATTCGGCGGCCAACCGGACGCCGGCCGCGATCTCCGCTTCGCTGACCGTGACGATGTCGTCGAGGTGTGCGCGCAGGTGCGCGAAGGTGCGACCGCCGAGCGCCTGCGTTCGCGTCCCGTCGGCGCTGGTCCGCGACACGTCGGCGGCCGACCAGTGGACGATCGTGCCGCTGCGCAGCGAGTCGCGGGCGTCGGCCGCGAGTTCCGGTTCCACGCCGATGACCCGGCAGGTCGGTCGGAGCGCCTTGACCGCCACGACCACGCCGCTGGCCAATCCGCCGCCGCCGATAGGCACGAGGATCGCGCCGACGTCGGGCAGGTCGTCCACGATCTCGAGGCCCACGGTGCCCTGTCCGGCGATGATCCGGTCGTCGTCGTAGGGCGGGATGATGGCCAGGCCGCGTTCCGCGGCGAGCCGCTCGGCGACGGCCTGGCGCTCGTCCGAGGCGGTCCCGACGATGACCACCTCGGCCCCGTCGGCGGCCACTCGGTCGCGCTTGATCCGCGGGGCGTCGCTGGGCATGACCACCACGGCCGGGATGCCCAGGAGGCGCGCCGCCCGAGCCACGCCCTGTGCGTGGTTGCCCGACGAGTAGGTGATGACCCCGCGGGCGCGCTCGGCAGCCGTGAGCGTGGCGACGGCGTTGTACGCACCCCGGAGCTTGAAGGCGCCGATCGGCTGGAGGCTCTCGGCCTTGAGGAACCAACGAGATGCGGGCGGACCGAACGCGACGAGCGGGGTATGGACGGCGACGTCGCGGAGGCGCTCGGCGGCGGCGCGGATGGCCTCGATGGAGACGAGCGGGGCGTCGCTGGCATCGTTGCTGTCCATGGGCTGACTCTAGCCGATGCGGATATACTCAGGGGGAGTACCAACACAGGAGGTTGCCATGGCCATCGCGAAGGATCCCGTGTGCGGGATGGAGGTCGATACGGCGACCTCGCTGCTGTCGTACGAGCACGAGGGCGAGACGTACTGGTTATGCGGCAAGGGTTGCCTGCTCGAGTTCAAGGACGACCCCGAGCGGTTCCTGGCCCCCGACTACGAACCGTCCATGTAGGTCGGCCCGTCGCTCGGAGCGACGCCCGGGGCGAGGTGGACGGCGCCTCGCGCTGCGGACGGCGCCTCGCGCGCGACTCTGGTCCCCTTATGCCACCCCAGGTGGCCCTAGGTGTCGGCCTGGGTCGGGACGCAGTCGTCGGGATACCCGTCGACGCCGGTGGACGCATCGAGCTCGACGACCTTCGTCGGAGACTCGAGGAGGACCGATCGGCGGTGGTCGTGCCGGTCGCGCTCGTGGCGACCGCCGGCACCGTGAACACCGGTGCCGTGGATCCCACCGCCCCGATGGCCGACCTGGCGGCGGAATTCGCCAGCTGGCTCCACGTCGACGGCGCCTACGGCCTCTTCGGGCGCCTGGACGAGCGGGTGGCGTCGCTCTACGAAGGCCTCGAGCGCGCGGATTCCGCGGTGGTCGACCCACACAAGTGGCTGGCCGCACCGGTGGGCATCGGCACCGTCTTCGTCCGCGACCGCGCGTTGCTCGGCCGAGCGTTCACCTTGGAACCGGCCGCCTATCTCGAGGGAGCCATCGAGAGTGGTGCGGAGATCAGCTCACCCTTCGACAGCTTCGGAGAGCTCTTCCACGACTTCAACCTGGAGCAAATCGGCGCCTTCCCGGGGCGCCGCCGTGTGGGCCGTTCTGCGCGAGGTCGGCGCGGACGGGATGCGCCAGCGAGTCCGGCGCCACAACGACTTCGCGCGGCGTCTGGCCGCACTCGTGTCGGCCGACGAACGGCTGGAGCTGCCGGCCGCACCCACGCTTTCGATCTGATTCCGCTATCGGGCGTCGGAAATGGATGCCCCGACCCTCGACCGGCTCAACGTGGAGATTTCCCGTCGCCTGCGGGCGGAAACCGGCTACGTTCCGTCCACGACACGAGTGGCCGGAAAGGTTGCCATCCGGCCCTGCTACATCAACCCTCGCACGACATCGAACGACGTCGACAGTCTGGCGCGCTCGGTGCGGGAACTCGGCGACCGGATCGCCGGACATCGGTGAGCAACGTCCACAAGATCGACTCGCCTATCTGACCGGGATCCCGCGGTTCTCCGGCGCCATCGCGGCACGCAGCGCCTGGGCTGCCGGCTCAGCTCCGAGCCGCTCGTAGATGTCGAGCGCTGCGGCCCGTGATGCGCTCGCCGCGGAGGTCGGAAGCGCTTCTGCCAGGTCGACGAGGGCCTGAGCCACCTCGAAGGGAACCTTGAAGCGACTGAACCCTCGGGCCGCCCGCCGCAGGAGCGTGGCCGCGCGATTCGTATCGCCCTCGGCAAGCTTGATGAGCCCTGCGACACGATCGGACATCGGACCCAACAGCGCGTTGCCGGGCATGGCTCGTCGGGC
>JANOTJ010000316.1:0-5244 GCA_031416295.1 Chloroflexota bacterium | reverse complement strand
GACCAGGACGAGGGCGAGAAGCTCGGCGGCAAGAGCGCCGAGGCCGCGCGGTTCATCCTGCGCGCCATCGACCGCGAGCTTGATCGAGCGTAGGTCAGCTGCCCCGAAGCCCACGCATGGCACCTGATACGGCGTGCTCGCCGTCGGTCTCGAGGCCGTCGATCACGCCTTCGATGTCCTCGGCGGAGCGGTTCTGGCTGAGCTTGGTCTTGGCCTCCAGCCGGTCGATCAGCAGCACCACCCCGACGATCGCGCGCAGCTGCCCGGCGATGTAGGCCGCCGGCGCGTCGTCCACCGCCCACGGCTCGGGACGATCACCCTCGTGCAGCGCGGAAAGCCGGCGGACGTTCGCCTCGCAGAAGTCGATGTCATCGTGGATCACGAGCCGGCCATAGGCGTGGATCGTGACGTAGTTCCATGTCGGGACGACGCGACCGTGCTCGCCCTTCGTCGCGTACCAGGACGGCGAGATGTAGGCGTCGGGGCCGCGCACGATCGCCATCGACTCGCCGAGGGCGGGCGTCTTCCAGTGCGCGTTATTCCGCGCGACGTGGCCCAGCAGCGCCCCGAACTCGCCGAGGTCAGGCCGGGATCCGGGCTCGTCCCAGACCATCGGCAGCATCGTCGCGAGCAGCCCGCCATCGGTCACCGTGACCAGGTCCACGGCGCCGGGACGCCGCAGCAGGGCACGGACGTCGTCGGGGTCGGGGGCGAAGTGAGCGGGCACGTACATGGCGGAAGTATGCGCAGGCGCCGCCGACGTAGAATCCGGGGCCATCCCTGCCCGCGCCATGCGCCCATCGGAGGCTTGACCTGCCATGACCGACCTCAAGACCGGGATCCTGCTGTGGAGCCAGGCGGCGACCTGGCCGGAGATGCTCGATGCCGCGAAACGCGTGGATCACCTCGGCTACGACCACCTCTGGACCTGGGACCACCTGTACGCGATCTTCGGCGACCCGTACCAGCCGATCGTGGAGGGCTGGACGGCCCTCGCCGGCTGGGCGATGGCCACCGAGCGCACGCGCCTCGGCCTGCTTGTCGGCGCCAACACGTTCCGCAATCCAGGCCTCGTCGCCAAGACGGCCGCGACCGTGGACCATATCTCGGGCGGGCGAGCCATCCTCGGTATCGGCGGGGCGTGGATGGAACCTGAGCACACGGCGCACGGCATCGATTTCGGCAGCGGCTTCGGTCAGCGCCTGGACTGGATGGATGAATCCGTCGCCGCGATGCGCGCCCTGCTCGACGGCGAGGCGGTGACGTCCGAGCCCGGCGGCCGGTACTCGTTCCAGGGCCTCGTCCATGCACCGCTGCCCGTCCAGAAGCGTGTGCCGATCATGATCGGCGGCAGCGGCGAGAAGAAGACGCTGCGGACGGTCGCGAAGTACGCGGACATGTGGAACGCGATGGGTCCAGTGGACCTGATGGCCCACAAGGTCGAGGTGCTGCGCGGGCACTGCGATGCCGTCGGGAGGGACATCTCCGAGATCGAGTTCACGCTCGGCGTCAAGCTCACGATCCGCGACGACAAGGCCGAAGCCGTTCGCGTCCGCGAGGCGGCGATGGTCCACAACAAGACCCCGCACGCGGACATCGCGGATGACGACACGTTCTGGGAGGGCACGCCCGAGGAGATCGCCGAGCGCCTGGCGCCGTACGTGGCCCTGGGCTTCACGACGATCATCTCGGAGCAGCCCGCCCCCTACGACGTCGAGACGCTGGAGCGCTTCATCGGCGAGGTCAAGCCGCTCATCGACAAGGGCTAGCGCGGCGCGAGCCCGACGAAACTTTTGCGCGGCATCGTCCGTCTCCCGTGTACGGCCGCCATCTTGCGGCCACTCGATCGAGACGAAGGGGTCCTCTCCATGTCGCCGACCATCAGCAATGCCGGTGCCCTCGCACTTGGCGCGCTCATCGTGGCGGTCGCGGCGATCGCCGTTCGACCCGGGCCCGCAGTCGGTGCACCGACGACCGGCGATGGACCACCCATCCACACCATCACGGTCTCCGCGAACGGGACCGTGACGCTGGTCCCGGACGTCGCCCGGGTGAGCGTCGGCGTCACCGTCACCAAGACGAAGGTGAAAGCCGCTCGCGACTCGGCCGCCAAGTCGATGGCCGCGATCATCGAGGGCCTCAAGGCGCTGGGCATCGATGAGAAGGACATCAAGACGACCTCGATCGACCTGAGCCCGCAATACAGCAACAACTCCACGCCCAAGGTCGTCGGGTTCCGGATGAGTCAACAGCTCCAGATCACGGTCCGCGACCTGGACAAGGCCGGCGATGTCGTGGACACCGCCACGGCCAAGGGCGCCACCGACGTCAACGGCCTGTGGTTCGAGGTCGAGGATCCGGCCAGGGCCATGGACGAGGCGCGGGCGGCCGCGATCGGCAAGGCCCGAACCAGCGCGCAGGCGATGGCCTCGGCGGCCGGAGTCACGCTTGGGGCGGTCGTGTCCATCTCCGAGACGGCCAGCTTCAACCCGGGGCCCTACTACGGCATGGACATGCGTGCCGAAGCTTTGACCCAGATCCAGCCTGGCACCCAGGACATCCAGGCGTCCGTCACCGTGATCTTCGAGATCGACTGACCGTCAGTCCAGGACAGACCCGAGGATCGCCCGCGCCTGCTCCAGGGTCGGCAGGCGCGGGGAGTTGGCGATCGCGGCGTCATCCAACGCGTCCTGGGCTACGACGTCGAGGAGCGCTTCGTCGAACCCGAGCGCGCGAAGCGAGCGCCGCAGGCCCACATCGGCAAGGAGCTTTCGGACGGCACCCACGGCGGCACCGGCACCGGTCGCCGGGTCTTCCGTGGGCGACGCGGCCCCAAGCGCGACCCCGATCAGCGCCAGCTCCCGGTCCCGAAGCCCGGGCGACTCGGCGTAGAAGGCCAGGACCTCCGGTTCCACGACGGCCAGCGCCAGGCCATGCGCCAGCTTCCCGCGCGTCCCGATGGCGTGCCCCAGGGCATGGACGAGCCCGACGCCCGTGCCGCTCGCCTGTCCGATGCCCGCCAGGTGCGACGCCAGCAGCATCTGGGAGCGCGCCTCCAGGTCCGTGCCGTCGGCCACGGCGCGCGGGAGCCACTCCCCGACCGTCCGGATGACCTGCAGGGCCAGCGCTTCCGCGAACGGGTTCGGGTTGCGCGACAGCAGCGATTCGATGGCGTGGGTCATCGCGTCGGCGCCGGTCGCGGCGGTCGCAGCCCGCGGCAACCCGACGGTCAGTGCCGGATCGAGGATGGTCTGGAGGGGCAACAGCGAGGGGTGTCCGACATAGCCCTTGCGCCCGGCAGCCTCATCGGTGATGACCCCGTACGTGTTGGTCTCGGCGCCGGTCCCGGCCGTTGTCGGGACGGCGATGAGCGGCTGACCCGGGGCGATGTCCTCGCGGTGGTAGCCGAGCGCCAGGACGTCGCCGCCGTTGACGGCATGCAGCGAGATCGCCTTGGCCGAGTCCATCGCCGAGCCACCCCCGACCGGGACCACGATCGTCTCGGGCAGGCCGAACGCGACGAGCGCGCCGCTCCCCCGCCGGATCGAGGCCGTGCCCGGGTTGGGCTCGACCTCGGCATACACGCCGACCCGGGTCCCGGCCGCGTCCAGCAGGTCGCGCACCCGATCGATGACGCCCGAGCCGAGCACGCCCGGGTCCGTGACGATGAACACCTGGCGACCACCGGCCCGCGCGACGAGCTCAGGGAGTGCCTCGATCGCTCCGATGCCGAAGGTCACTCGTCCGCGTAGCTGCAACTCCAGGGAGCGATCGGCCAGGGGCGGCACGGCTCAGCGGACCTCCAGCACGATGTCGATGCTCGTGTCGCGCCGGACCGTCAGCCAGCGCCGACAACCGTGGCCGTGGAACCACCGCTCGGTCGTCTCGCCATCGGGATTCTGGAGGATCCAGACCTCGTCGAAGTCACGATCGTCCGGGTCGTCGATCGATTCCGGGACCTCGCGCCGCTCGCCGCCGAACGCGAACTCGTCGAGCGGACGGCGCCCGCAGCGCGGGCAATCGAGCCAGTGCATCAGCGGCGTCCCATCAAGGAGCGGCGCCCCATCAACGCGTCCCCGCCGATCCGGCGTCGGCCAGGAGGTGATCTCGCCGGAAGCGATCGAGCGAGAACGGCGCGATCAGCGCCGGCGGCCGGCCCGTGGCGATGAGCTCGGCCATGCCCTCCCCGCCGGCGGGGCTCGCCTTGAAGCCCCACGTCCCCCACCCCGTCGTGACGTAGAAGCCGTCCACTCCGGTCGCGCTCATGATCGGCGAGTAGTCCACCGAGATATCGCAGATGCCAGCCCACGTGCGCAGGATGCGCATGTCGCGCAGGAACGGCAGCAGGCGAGTGATCTTGTAGCTGTACGAGCGCAACGCGCTGTACGACGACTGGCGCGAGTACGACGGCTGGCTGTCGAACTCGGCGCCGATGAGCATCTGGCCGCGATCCGTCTGCGACACGTAGCAGGCGAGCTCGGTCGAGGAGAGGATGACCGGGAAGCCCGGCGCGTAGTCGTTGGTCACGAACGCGTGGAGCGGATGCGTCCGGACCGGCAGGCGAAGGCCGGCCATCGCCGCGACCTGGGTGACGCGGCCACCCGCCGCAGACAGAACTGCACCGGCATCGATGGGCCCGACGGTGGTATCCACGCCGATGACCCGGCCACCGTCGCCGTCGCGACGGATCGCCGTGACGGCCGTGTGCTGGAAGATGTCGACGCCGCGCTGTGAGGCGACGCTCGCGTACGCCCATGCGACCCGGTCGTGGCGCGCGGTCGCAGCCTGGACGTGGTGCGAGCCGCCGATCACCGGGTAGCGGCCGCCGCCGGTCAGGTCCAGCTGCGGGACGAGCGCCTTGATCTCGGCCGGGGTGCGCATGAACGTCTGGGCGCCGACGGCCTCGTTCATCGCGCAGCGGGCGCGCTCGGCGCGCATCGCCATCTCCGTGTGGGCGAGCCAGATGATGCCCTTGGTCTGGTGGAGGATGGCCGCGCCGGTCTCCTCCTCGAGCTGCTGGTACCGCTCCAGGGAGTGCTGGTAGAAGCGGATGGCCTCGGGGATGCCGTAGTTCGCCCGGATGATCGTCGTGTTCCGCCCGGTGTTGCCGCTGGCGATGTAGTCGGCCTCGATGACCGCGACGTTGGTGATCCCGTGGCGGGTCGCGAGGTGGTAGGCCGTGGACAGGCCGTGCCCGCCGCCGCCGATGATCACGACCTCGTAGCTCCGCTTCGGTGGCCCGTC
>JANOTJ010000315.1:0-2597 GCA_031416295.1 Chloroflexota bacterium | reverse complement strand
GCGTACGGGCCGCGAGGGTCAGAACAGGCGGTCGCCAACATCCGCGCGGCCGTGCGGCCCGGCGTGCCGGCCGTGCTGCTGGCCAACCATGGCGTGCTCGTGTTCCACCGGACGCCCGAGCTGGCCATCCTCGTGGGCGGGGTCATCGAGGAGGCGGCGCAGGCGGCCATCAACGCATCGGCGCTGGGCGGTCCGGTCGAGATCCCGGCCGACCTCCGGGCCGCTGCCCTGCAGCGCGCGATGGCGTTCGACACCTCGGGCACGAAGACCGCCTGAGGGCTCCCTGCCATCGCCTTGGGATCCTGTCGAGACAGGCCCGCGGCTCGCGCCGCGGTGGCTTGCCGGGCGTCATAGGTCAGGAACGCTCCGACCTCCGATCCGAGCCGCAGCGCCGACGCGACGTGGATCGCATCGAGGGCACGCAGCCCGGGCTCACCGGTGGCACCGGCGAGTGTCCCAAGCTCGGCATCGAGCTCGACGAATGCGAGCATCGCAGAATGCGAGCATCGCGAAGACTCGGCTTGGGTCGGCGTCGGGATTCGCCCGGGCGCCCGCCTTCACGACCTCGACCGCCGCGACCCGGCTGGACACGAGGTCGTGACCTCGTACGACCTCCTGGAGCGCCGACGTTTCCGGCTCGTCGATGTCGAGTTTGGTGATAGCCGAGGCGTCGAGGTAGAGAATGCTCAGGGCGCGTCGCCTCGCCGCTCGGACAGCAGCGCGTGGGTCGCGGATCTCCCGGTCGTGATGGGGATCGGCGTCGGCAGCGAGGACGTATCCGGATGGCTCGCGGGCGTGATCTTGCCCTCTTCAACGAGGCGCGCGAAGGGTCCGCGGTTGGCAATGGGCGGTCCGAGATGCGCGACGGGTCGCTCGAACAGCGTGACCTCGAACCGCTCACCGCCGTCCGCCCGGGCGAGGTACTGCCGGAGTCGGTGACGAAGCTCGTGTACCCCGATCTGCTCCATGTGTCACATCGTAAACACAACGCGTGAAACCAGGCGGTCACCCTAGTCCCCGCCGCACGACACTAGTAGGTCAGAACGCGATCCGCCTCGAAGACGAGCTCGACCAGACGCGACGGCGGCGCCATCGTGATCTCCAGACCCCCGAGGTCCTCAGCCGTCAGCCCGCGGGCCTTGCTCGACAGCCCCGACACGTAGAACCGCGCTCCGCCCGCCGCCAGCACATCGACGTGCTCGCGGAGGCTCCCGGTCCCGATCCCGTGCGCGGCCTCCAGGGTCGCCGGCCGCAGCAGGGCCACGGCATCGCCGGCCAGGAACAGGTCGACGGTGTGCCCTCCCTCGAGCGAGGTCCTCGCGACGAGGAGCCCCAGAGCGGCCCGGGTCGGGTTCTCCGGCCCGGTCGCGATGTGGACCAGGAGCCTAGCCACGGGCGGCCATCGGACTCGGCTCGTCGCGCATGACCGCGATGACCTTGTCGACGAGGTCCGGCGTGACGTCCTCGATCCCGTGGACGGCCTTGACGTGCGCTGCCGCACTCGCCAGGGCCTCGTCCTCGGTCGCTGCGTGGATCTGGCCGTCGCAGTCGAACCCGACCTCGCGGCAGACGATCTGCTTGCCCATCCCTAGACCTCCACAGGAAGTTCGTAGACCTCGGCCGTTGGGTGCCCGGCGCGCTCGTGGATCCTCCTCACGGCTTCCTTGGAGGGCCCAGTTGACAGGCAGAAGACCTTGCCCGCCTCGGGATCGAGCCAGGCACGCTCAAAGTGGACCCCCTCCTCGACCTCGATCGCGAGGTCCGCATCGTGGGCCGCCTGGAGCTGCTCCGCGGTGACCCCGAAAAACCCGGAGTGAACGTCCATGAACTTCGGCATCGCGCCACCTCCAAGTTGCGGCGTCGCTCGACACCGTCATCGGAGGACTCTAGCCCTGCCCCGTTTGGCCCGGCGTTTGGGCTGGTCTCTGACCGGGCCTCTGGGCTGGGACGGCGGCCGACAGCCTGGCGACGAGGTCCGGCATCGGGCCGCGACGGGCGATGCTCAGGGCACGCGCGTTGTGTTCGGCGTCGCGGCCCTTCTCGAGCTCGACCAGGTCTGTCAGAGCGATCGCCTCGCACCAGGCGTAGCCGTCGGGCAGGCTCCCCGCGGCTTCGACCGCCTCGCCGAGGAGCCGCGCGGCGCCATCGCGGTCGCCGTTGCGGGCCGCCACGAGACCGAGGCCGCGCAAGGCGAAGGCTTGCCAGCACGGATCGTCGATCTCGCAGGCGAGCGCGTACGCCGTGTCCAAGATCCGGCCAGCCTCGTCGGGCTTGCCGTTGCCGAGCCGGGCCTCCCCGGCAACGACCATCGGCCAGGGGACGAGCGACAGCCAGCCAAGCTGACGCGATCGCTCGACGGCGTGGTCGGCGATGGGCTCGGCCTCGTCCTGACGGTCCGTCCGGAGCCGGACCCGAGCAAGGAACGACTCGGCGAAGGGCTCCCATCGGTCGCCGAGTTCGCGCAGTTGCTGGACGGCGGCGATCAGGGTCTGTTCGGCCGCCGCGTAGTCGGCCCGATCCGACTGACACGCTCCCAGGATCGTCAGGGCCCGCGCCGATCCCGCCGCGTCCCCGGCCATCGCCGCTCGTTCGGCCGC
>JANOTJ010000314.1:0-1901 GCA_031416295.1 Chloroflexota bacterium | reverse complement strand
GCCTGGACGCCGTTCTTGTCCCCGACGCCGAGGTCCTCGGCGCCGGCCATGGCGCCCGGCGACACGAATCCGCCGGCCATCAGCATCGGGTCGAGGAAGGCGAGCATGGACGTGGCCATCTCCGGCGGGGCCGGCTGCAGGTCGTCACCGGTGCCGATCCAGGCTTCGTCGCCGATCAGGATGATGTGGGTCTCCGTCCCGCCCTGATCCATGACGATGTCGCGCGACAGCACCGGCCTTGTGACGACCGAGGAGGTGAAGGCAGGCTGGCCGTCCACCGTCATGACCAGTCGATAGGTGTCCACGCCCTCGAGGTTGGCGACGAGGTCGTCGAGGTCGAACGAGGGGAGGGCGAATCCTGACGGGACCGGCTCGCCGCCCGTCGCGGTCTGGTCCGGGGCGTCGGTGGCGGGAGCCGCGCCGCTCGACGGGGCGGCGTCGGTGGGCGATGTGTCGCCGCTGGCCGTGGAGCCGCTGGCCGTGGTGCCGCCGCCGCAGGCAGTCAGCGCGATCGCTGCGGCGATGAGGATCGTGGCCTGGACGCTGGTCCGGCGCGTGGATCGGGAACGCATTCGATACCCCCAGGGACTCCTGGGCCGATCGGATCGCCGGCCCGCCGCGATGATGGGTCGGTCGCCCGGATCGCGCAAGAGCCGCCGCCGCGCGGTCGCGGTCGCGGCGGCCGCGATCGCCGTCGCGGTGCGGCCGGGCCCCGCACGTGCGCCGAGCGCCGTCGCGGCCGGGTGCGTTCTTGCCTTGTAGCACCACCAGTGCTGGTATCGGGGGTTCTGGCGGCCGTCGGTGGTCGCGAGGCACCCGGTGATGCCCAGCCCCGCACGGATCGGCATCAACAAGGGCCTGGATCGCCGTCACCACAGTCGAGCGCCCGTCGATCTCCGGATACCAGCACTGTGGGTGCTGGTAGGGAATTTCGCGGCACTGCTGACGGGCTACGCTCGCGGCGATCCTCGGCGATCCTCGGCGACCCGCGGCGATCCGCGGCGATCCTCGGCGATGGCGTGGCGCACCCACAGCCGCTTGATGCGACGCAAATCAGCAGGGTTGAAGCCGCGCCCGAGCATGGACTGGATCGAGCGTCGCGTCGCGTCGCCGTTCATGTCGGATCGAACTCGACCGCGCCGGTCCGGAGGTCGTAGGTAGCCGCGCCGGCTGGGGCGTCGGTCTCCATGCCCGGCAAGCCGTTGCGCTCGAGATAGCGCAGCCAGACGCGCGTCGTCGGGAAGACAGCCTGCAACGGCAGCGGCGCAGGCCCGTCGTTCAGGAATCCGTGCGCCATCCCCGCCGGCACGAACACGACCGCGCCAGCATCCACCGCCCGCTCCTCGTCGCCGAGCCGGAATCGGCCGGGGCCGTGAGCCAGGATCACCTCGTTCACCCGATGGACGTGGAGTGGTATCCGCTCGCCCGGGCCGATCCGCTCGACGATCACCGCGAGGTCGTCCACCCGTCCTTCGGTATCACCTGGATCCACGACGAGCGCCCATTCCGAGCCCGGTCGATGGTCGTCGGGATCGCCAACCATCGGCTCGAAGCGGTAGCCCTCGACGATCGACACCGCGTCAGCCGCCGGCCACCACGGCCTCGAGCGCCTCGAGCGTCCGATCCACCTCGGCGGCGGTGTTGTAGTGGACGAGGCCCAGGCGCAGCACGCCGCCGGCCTCGGTCTTGCCCAGGCGCTCGATGAGGCTCGTGGCGTAGAAGTCGCCGTCCCACACGAAGATGCCCTGTCGTCCGAGTGCCTCGGCGGCGTCCCGCGGCGAGATCCCGGAGAGTGACACGGACACGGTCGGGACACGCTCGGCGGCCCGCGCCTGGTCCACGATGCCGTGGATCGTGACGCCCGGGATGGCCTGCAACCCCGCGATCAGCCGCGCGATCAG
>JANOTJ010000313.1:0-2037 GCA_031416295.1 Chloroflexota bacterium | reverse complement strand
CGCCCGCTGTCGATCAGCTTGCGCTGGGTCCAGGTGGCGCCGAAGTCGTGCGACTGGGCGATCCACGGGTCGCCGGTCGACGGACCGTTCCACGAGATGTAGACGTCCCGACCGTCATCGCTCATGGCGATGACCGGCTTGTCGTTCCAGGCAACGGTGCCGTAGGTCTTGACCGGCGCCGTCCATGTCGCCCCGTGGTCGGTGGACTTCACGAACATCACGTTGAAGCCGTTCATGTAGGCCGCGTAGACATGCCCGTTGGAGGGCACGACCTCGATGATCGGGTCGTACTGGCCGCTGCCCTTGCACGCGCACAGGGCTCGGCCGGCGGACCACGTCGCACCGCCGTCGCTGCTGACCTCCAGGGCGATCCAGGGGGTCGGGCAGTTTCCGGCGCACGGCTTGGGCGCGCCGTAGCGTGTCGTGAGGACATAGACCCAGGGTGCGCTCGGGTCCGCCGCGATGGCGGGCTCCCAATCGTCGCCGACGGGATCCATCGGGAACTCGCCGACCCAGCCCGGTGCGGCTGCGGCCACGACGCCGCCAGGTTGCCCGGCACGACCCTCGGCCTGGGCCTTCGTCAGGGCATCGATCCGGCGCTGGTAGCGCGTGATCCGGCGGTCCTGCTTGGCGAGCAACTCCTGCTCGGGCGTCCGGTCGTTGCCGCGCCCGGGAATGACCGCCACGCTGCCTGGGCCCCCGGACGCGGTGACCGCCGCGAGCCAGGCGAACAGCAGGATCGGGATCAGGGCTCCGACCAGGAACCCAAGCCGCGCGCGCACATCGACCATCGCCGCACCTCTCATCGATCGGCGGCTCCGGATGGCCCCGACCGGACCGGCGGAGTCTACGCCTCGCTGATTCGCTCCTCAGTCCGGCGTCGCATCGGTCGACGAGCGTTCGTGGTGCGGCAGCGCACCGCGGCCGGTTACCAGCAGCAGCGAGGGTCCGCCACCGTCAGGGACCGGCCACGGCGGCGGGCTTCCGTGCCACGACCCACAGGAACAACGCCGCGTGACGATCCGCGGGCTCCTCCACGACGACCGCCTCCTCGATCGCGAAACCCACCCGACGGACCATCGCGCGGTTCGTCCTGGCGCCGTGATGGCTGAAGAACATCGGCACGCCCAGCCAGTCCTCCTCGACCTCGTCGGGTGACTCCTGCGCGCCCATCGAGGCAAGGAACAGGCCACCTGGCCGCAGCCAGCCGAGGATCCGGGCCAGGAGCGCCGGGTGGTCGTCCCGCGGCACGTGGGTCAGCGCGTAGAAGGCCACGACGGCATCGACGCTCTGGGCGGGCAGCTCCAGCGCGGTCATGTCGGCCTGGATGAACGTCGCCTCCGGAACGTTGGCGCGGGCGAGCTCGATCTGCGCTGCGGAGATATCGACCCCGGTCACCCGCCGACCGGCGGCGAGTGCCCGGGTCATGGGCACGCCGGCGCCGCAGCCGAGATCGACGACGTCGGTACCGGCCGGGATGGCGTCGAGCGCCCGGCGAAGCCAGGTCGCGCGCGCCGCCGACGGTCGGGCGGCACTCCACTCGAAGTAGCGCCGGGCGATGACGTCGTAGCCGTCCGCGACGATCCGTCGGGGATCCGAGCCGGGTGGCATCACGCGCCGACGACGAGGCCGACCTCGTGGATCGACCCTTCGACGATCCGCCAGGCCCGCAGGCTGGGGTCGCCAGTCGCGGGGTCCGCCTGGTCCTCGGCAAGCGACACCAGCAGGTACAACGCGTCCGGGTAGAAGGCGAGGCCGATGTCCGTCGGCGAGGGCACGGCGGGCGTGTGGGTGTGGGAGTGGACGATGCCCCAGATGGCCTCGTCGGCATCGTCCGCGGCGACGGACAGGCGGTACAGGTCCGCGCCGTCGATCTCGTAGCGAAACGGCGAGGCTGCCGCGTTGCGCGTCGGCTCGAAGCGCAGGGCGGTGCCACCGGCGGCTGCCGGAGCGCTGCCGATGATCAGGCCACAGGCCTCGTCCGGGTCCTCCGCCCGAGCCTGGTCCACGATCGCGTCCCGGATGGCCGCGGGGAGC
>JANOTJ010000312.1:0-2459 GCA_031416295.1 Chloroflexota bacterium | reverse complement strand
CTATGCAGCTCGTCGATGCGCCGGTGCACCTTGGCGCTGCGCCGTTCGACGAGCCCCAGGAGCCGGTCCGTGTTGGTCGCGCAGCGGTGGTCGAAGCAGGTGCCGGCCAGCTCGCGAATCTCGTCGAGTGGCACGTCGAGACGGCGCAGTGCGAGCACGGCCGCGATGCGCGCCACGTCGGCCTCGTCGTAATCGCGGTACCCGCTGGGGCGCCGGGCGGGGGGCGCCACGACGCCGGCCTGCTCGTAGTAGCGGATCGTGGCCGTTTGAGTCTCAAGCGTTCGCGCTACTTCGCCGATGCGCATGGTGGCATCGTAGACCTTCATGTAGCTGTAAGGTCAAGCGGCAAATTCTCGTCGTTGGCGCATTCGCCGACCCACTTTGTTCGACTCTTGGTGGGGAACAGCGCGATGACGATCGCACCGCTGAGTCTGAGCGCGGAACCGCACTCAGGATGGTGGTGCACGTGGCTGCCGGTCATCCTCCCCGCATCGCGGTCAAGTACGGGACTTCAGCCTCGACCTCGCCGACGGCGAGCTGATGGTCCTTGTCGGGCCTCGGGTTGCGGAAAGTCGACGCCGCTGCGGATGGTGGCGGGTCTCGACCGGCCGACGTCAGCGGCCGCTCCGTATCCACTCCGTGAGCGCGTCCGCGAACAGGTTCAAGCCGATCACGAGGGAGATCAGAGCCAACCCGGGAAAGAACCACATCCACCAAGCCACGCGGAGGAAGCGCTGCGCCTGTGCGGCCAGGTAGCCCAGGCTGATGGAGTTCGGGTCTCCAAGGCCGAGGAAGCCCAGGCTCGCCTCGATGAGACACACCTGGGCGAGCAGCAGCGCCACGTAGACCACGACCGCGGGGAGCACGTGCGGCAGGAAGTGCCGGACGACGACGCGCGCCTCGCTGGACCCGAGCGCCCGCGACGCCATCACGAAATCACGCTCCCGGATGGTCAGGGCCTCTGCTCGTGCGATCCGCGCAAGCAACGCCCACGACGTGAGCCCGAGGACGAGCACGACACGGTCGAGCCCCGGTCCGAACAGGGCGATGACCATGAGCGCAAGGAAGAACCGCGGCAGGACCTGCCAGATCTCGCTGAATCGCATCACGAGGTCGTCGACCCACCCGCCGCGGACCCCGGCGATGATACCCAGGACGAGGCCCACTGGGAGTGCCAACGCGGCAACACCGGCGGCCACCACGAGCGATGTCCGGATCCCATGGATCACGCCGCTGAACAGATCCCGCCCGAGGTCGTCCGTCCCAAGGACGTGGGTGGTCGAGGGTGGCGACAGCGCCCCACCGACCGTCGCGAATGGGTCGCCCGGGGCGATGACGTCAGCGAGTACGCCGACCACGACGATGCCCGAGGTCAACGCCAGGCCAAGGATCGCGCCAGGGCTCCGGAACGCGTTCAGGAGCCCGCCCTTGCGGCGTGTCAGAGCGATCGATCTGGGGGCATGCGCGACGGCCGGCTGATCAGCCGTACCGGATGCGCGGGTCAAGTCGGACATAGACGAGGTCCGTCAGGACGTTGGCCACGATGACCAGGGTCCCGATGACCATCAGGATGGCGAGGACGATCGGGATGTCCCGCGCCTGAACGGATGACAGCAGCAGGCGCCCGATGCCCGGCCAGCCGAAGATCGCCTCCACCAGGACGGCCCCGCCGATCAGATGTCCGACCCGGCCGCCGATCACCGTAGCGACGGGCAGCATGGCGTTACGCAACGCATGACGACGTACGACCTGACCGTCGTCGAGGCCTTTGGCGCGGGCCGTGCGCACATACTCTCGAGCCAGCTCGTCAAGGATGCCGGACCTCGTCAACCGGGCGATGACGGCGATCTCCGTGGCGGCCAGGACGAGCACGGGCAGGACAAGATGACGGGCGATGTCCGGCACGAGGGCGAGGCCCGTGGCCGTAGAACGTGCGTCGGTCATCCCACTGACCGGCAACCAGCCAAGTCCAAGGCCGAGGATCAGGATCGCCAGTTGCCCGAGCCAGAACGACGGCATGGCGTGCAGACCAAGCGCCGCGACATTGATGGCAAGGTCGCGTCGACCATGTGCTCTTGTCGCCGCTACCAGGCCCAGGGCGATGCCGACGACACTCGCCAGCACGAGGGCGGATCCTGTCAGCAGCAGCGTCGACGGGATGCGCTCCAGGACGACGTCCATGGCCGGTCGACCCTGGACATACGACACGCCGAGGTCGAACCGGAGCGCGTTCCCGATGAACACGATCAGTTGTTCCGGGACGGACCGATCCAGGCCGAACTTGGACCGCATGTCGGCGTAGTAGGCGGCGTCACCGTTGTCGCCGGCCAGGGCAAGGATCGGGTCACCCGGCGCCAGATGGATGAGCAGAAAAGCGATGACGAGGATGCCGAGGACGGCCGGTGGTACCTGCAGGAGTCGCCTGGCGAGGTACCGTCCGTTCATGGGACGCAGGTCGC
>JANOTJ010000311.1:0-14584 GCA_031416295.1 Chloroflexota bacterium | reverse complement strand
CGGCCAGCCGCGCGGAGTCGAGTGAGCGACGGCGGCCCAGGCCGGCGATCTCCGCCAGGAACGGCTGGCGGGCGTGGACGAACAGCTCGACGGCCTGGGTGAGGCTGATCCCTCCCCCCGCCGACCGCGCCCCATAGCCGTCGACGATGGCCGTTGCCTCCGCCTCCGCCCGTCGGCGAGCCGGAAGGTCCGTCGGGTCGGCATCAAGGTAGGCGACGAGGGTCGTGATCAGGCGGCGACCGTCCTGCCGGTACGCCTCCCTCTCGACGTCGTCGCGCGGCGCGCTGGCCAACCGATCGTGCGTCTGGTCGCCGGTGTAGCGCTGTCGATACACGCGCGCAAAGCGCTCTGGCGAGGCGCCGAGATCCGCCAGCAGGCGGTTCCGTGCCCCGGGCCGACGCTCAAGCGCGAGTCGCTCCAGGGCCTTCGGGTCGAAGCGGCGGTGACCACCAGGCGTCGTCCAGGCATCCACCCGGCCCTCGTCCGCCCAGCGTCGGAGCGTGTCGGGGTCCACGCCCAGGAGTCGGCTGGCCGGACCCAGCGACAACCAGCGCGGGTCCATGCCGGCGGCGGCGGAGGGTCGGGATGCGTCGGGCACGTCGGTCGGTCTCGCAGGCGTCCCAGGGAATGGTGCCGACGGACCGTCAGCCGTGGGGGGAACGGTCGGCGGCCCGTCGACATTGAAGAACCTTGGTGAATCTGGGTATCCGAAATCCACCTTGGCGGGCGCAGGATAGACGCGCCCGGTCGCCCGTGTCAAACGGCCGGAATGAACTCGTGGTCGTCGCGATGGATGCCATCGCACAGGCCCCAGCGACCGACGTCAGCGCCGCCATCAGGAGCCGGGATCGGGACCGGGCGCATTATCTCGCGGACCTCGCCCTTGCGGCAGAACAGGTAGCTCCTGCCGGCCATCCAGCGGCGGACACATGCGGGGTCGGCGTGGAACTGGAAGGGTCCCGGATTGATGACCGGCCGGGAGGCCCATGAGACGGGCGACTCCGCTGCCACGATGTCCAGGATGTTGACCCGCCATGGGGTGCCGTCCACGATCTCACGGCAGCCGTCGCACCGACGCGCGACGTTCTCGCTGATGATCGTGCGGATCTGGACGCCCATGATCTCCATCGCCAGCGATGGTAGCAGGGCCACCCGGCCGCGGACGAAGGCCGCGAGCGAACGAACGCCGCGAGCGCGATTGGTACCCCCAAGGGGATTCGAACCCCTGATCTCCACCTTGAAAGGGTGGCGTCCTAGGCCTCTAGACGATGGGGGCGCTGGACCGGGTCGGAGTCTAGCAGAGGGTCCCAGGCCGGTCCGTCAGCCGGTCCGTCAGCCCGCGAGCTGGAACAGGATGGCCGCCCCCGCGAAGGCCCCCGCGGCCGCCATCGCGGCACCGCCGCCGACCAGTCCCACGAGGAGCGCGCGGCCACCGCGCCCGGCCATCCCGGCACGCCACGCCGCCTGGAGGCTGTACAGGGCCAGGGCCAGGAAGGAGATCCCGAGGACCACGGCCCCCGAGGCCAGGAGTGCCGGCTGGGCGTTGTCCCGGACGGTCACGACATAGCCCAGGTACGCCACCGAGCCGACCAGGGCGATGACCAGGAAGACGGCGCCGGGCGAGATGCGCGGGATGCTCATGAGGGTTCCTCCCCGATGCTGCCATCGAACGTGCGATGGAAGACGGCCACGTTGTAGGTCACGCGCGGGCGGGCCAATCCTGCGTGCAGTGTCCGCCCGGCGTCGCCGAAGGCCTCGGCCAGGAACGTTCCGGCGTCATCGATCGACTCAAAGGTCAGGAAGCAGTGGATGACCCGGATCTTGAAGCCGGCGTGCAGGAACGGGCCATCGCGCCGGGACCGGGCATGTGGTTCGGGCGGGTCGCCCAGCATCGTGGCCACGTCGTCGCGGCCGTAGTCGTGGACGACGAGCAGACGACCGCCTGGGCGCAGGATGCGCTCCGCCTCGGTCAGTTCAGCGCCGAGCCCGCCGCGGAATGCCGACCAGCAGGCGATCACCACATCGGCCGAAGCGTCGGGCGCGGCCGACCACGCCGGCCCGCTCGAATCGATGAGCGTGACCCGTGCGCCGAGCTCGCTGAGCTGTCGAGCGCGAATCCCTGCCGGGCCATCGACGAGCACGACGTCGCGCCCTCCGACCGGACCCAGCGCCTCGAATGCCCGCGGGATCTTGCCCTCGACATCCAGGACACGGGCTAGGCGCTCGGCGAGCCCGCCCTCGAAGTCGAATGGAAGATCTGCCACGTGGCGGCGAGTATAGGCGGGACGCCCGGATGGCGACCGCGATCGGCCCGCTGGCCGGACGCTCGACCGGGCGTGGGTCAGCGCCGCGCCACCTGGAGCACGACGCCTTTCCGGGGCTCGAGCACGAGCGACGCGCGACCGTCCTCGATCCGGGCGGTCGTGGCCGTCACCGAGGCCCCCTCGAGCTCCACCGGCACGAGATCGCCCGCCGCGACGCCGTCGATGGCGACCTGCAACGTCACCGGATCCGGTCCGGGATTGACCCCGACCACGAGGCGGTCCTCGCCCAGGGCCCGCTCGAACGCCATGGCCGGGCCCGCTGCGCCGATCGCGACGGTCGATCCGTGGCGCAGGGCCGGGACCGCCACGCGCAGGCGCAGGACTGCGCGCACGTACGCCCGGAGGCCCGCGTCCCAGCGCGACTCGTCCCACGGGAACGAGCCGCGATTCGCCGGATCGTTGCCGCCGACCAGTCCCACTTCATCGCCGTAATAGATGCACGGCGCCCCGGGCAGCGTCGCCTGGAGAAGGGTGGCCATGCGCATCGCGGCCGTATCCCCGCCGAGCACGGTCAGGGCGCGCGGCGCATCGTGCGAGCCGATGAGATTGAGCTGGACCGCGACCACATCCGGGTCGTAGATCGAGAGCAGTTCGACGAGACGGGCCGAGAACGCCGCGCCGTCCATGGCGAAGATGGTGTCGGAATACTCGTTGTGGGCGGCGATGACCCCATGGTCCAGGCTGGACGCGCCGACGTAGCCCAGGATCGCCTCCGCCAGCGGATAGTCCATGAGCGCGTCGAAGCGATCGCCGCGCAACCACTCCTGGGCGACGCTCCAGATCTCCCCGACCAGGTAGGCATCTGGGCGCACGGCTCGGCAGCGCTGGCGAAAGGCCTGCCAGAAGGCCTCGTCGTCGATCTCGGCGGGGACATCCAGACGCCAGCCGTCGATGCCGAAGCGCAGCCAGTACTCGGCGACGCCGAGGAGGTACTCGCGCACCGCGGGATGGTCCGTGTTGAGCTTGGGCAGCGCCGGAAGCCCCCACCACGCCTGGTAGCCGAGCGCCTCCACCGTGCTCGGCGATCCGGATGCCGGGTAGGGCGTCGGGAAGCGCGTCCCGTCGCGAACGTCGGGGGCGAGGTGGAACCAGTCCCGGTACGGCGAAGCCCCACCAGTCTCCAGGACGTGATGAAACGGCCAGAACCCGCGACCCGTGTGGTTGAAGACGCCATCGAGCATGACTCGCATGCCGCGCTCGTGGGCCCGATCCAGGAGTTCGCGAAGGGCCGCGTCACCGCCCAGGAGCGGGTCCACCGTGTAGTAGTCGAAGGTGTGATAGCGATGATTGGAGGCGGACTGGAAGATCGGCGTCAGATACAGCGCGTTCACGCCCAGATCGGCGAGATAGGGCAGCCGTTCGGCGATGCCCAGCAGGTCGCCGCCCTTGAAGCCATGGGTCGAGGGTGGGCTGTCCCACGGCTCCATCGCGCCAGGCTTCGGGACACGGTCGCTGGTCGCGAACCGGTCCGGAAAGATCTGGTAGAAGACGGCGTCGCGGACCCAGGCCGGCGTATCGACGCTCACGAGGGCTCCCGTTCCCGGCCGATGCGATACTCCACTCGATAACCTCAAATCGCTGGCTTGCGGCCCTGGCCGCGCTGTCCCTGATCTCGTCCGCGTGCGGCTCCCCGCCCCCGTCGTGGTCGCCGGCTGGCGCGTCAGGCTCCCCCGCCCCGGCCGAGCCAACCTCCGCGGGCGCCTCGGCCTCGGACGCCGGGCCACCCGCCTGCGCCGTGCGTCCGACGCCCGACACCGGTCGCGACGGCATGGTGGCACGACCGGGTGTCCTGCGAACTGTTCGTGCGCAGTTTCGCCGACTCCGACGGCGACGGCATCGGCGACGCAGGCGCGGCCTCCCGGGAGCGCGCCGGCCTCCTGCGGGTCCCCGCCGACATCAGATGCCTATGGACGCTTCCACCGATGATCCAGTCGGGCCGCGAGCGGAATCACAGCTAGCTGTGATTCCCGAAGACGTTGTTGACGTCGACCCGGTATGCCGCGATCCGGTCAGCGACGACCGTGGGTCGTGGTCGGCGCAGATCGGACCCGTTCGACGATCGTTTGTCGAGCAGCGCACGCTCAAGTGAGGTGCCGCCGTCGCCTGGGTCGGCCGTTGGTCGTGCCCAGGACGACAGGGGCCCGCCCCGCCGCCCGCCGAGTTGGCCGCGCCCGCCGCCCGCCGAGTTGGCCGCGCCCGCCGCCCGCCTGGGCCCACACCTGGTCCGCCAGATGTCGTCCCACAGAACGTTAGGCGGGCTACCCGTGCTCCTGAAGCCCGCGCGCACCCGGAACGACGACACGATCACGCACGATCACGCCCGGGAGCGGTCGCCGCGAGCACACATGAAGGGCGCATAGCCCGCCTAGTGATGCTGGCTGGCGTCATCTGGCGGACTCGATGGGCGCGTGATCTCCGGCGGACTCGACGGGCGCGGGCCCTCGCGGCGGCGTCTCGTCAGCCGCCCGAGGATGGCCGCATCGGTCCTGGTCGCCGTCTGGGTGTCCCGGTCTGGCGCAGTCGCCGCTTCGGGTCGGCCGCGATCGGTCACCGACGACCTCGGGTCGTGGTCGTCACAGACTCAGAGACCGTTCCGATGGCCACCGAGCACGCCCACAGTTCATCGCTCACGAGAATCCGGAGGGATCACGGTTCAGGCCCCTGGCTCGACTCCCATCTGTCAACAACGTGTCCGGGAACGACAGCTAGCGGAGCGCTCCCGAGGCCAGCCAGGGCTTGGAGCCACCGGCACTGGTTCGTTCCCCGACTGCTATCACCACGTCACCGAATACGACTGCGTCGTGGACCAGCGTCCGATCGTGTGAGGCCGCCGGCAGTGACGACCAGGACAGGCCGTCGAGGCTCGAGAACGACTGGGCGCCCCCGATGGTGAGGAAACCAAAGTCACCCGCCACTATGGCCTGCGCCCGAATGGCCTCGTGATCGGGCAGGGCGCCCCATTTCTCGGCGTCGGTGGACCACCACGCAGCCGCGATCGACTGACAGGTGGCGAACAGGTCGCATGACGGCGCGGCCTCCCCGCGGACGATCATCGCCGACTCGCTGACCACGAGTTCGGTCATCCCAACCGGGTGGCCACCTTCGCCACCCGAAGGGATGACGGTCTGCCACGGCTTGCCGGTATCTGACCAAAAGATCGCGGCGGTACCGTCGGGTGCCTCGCCCGCCGCCAGCCAAAGGTCGCCAGCGACTGCCACGTCGACGAGCACGGCGCTCCGTTCGAGGCCCATCGCGGCCGCACTCTCACGCTCCCAGACGCGGCCATCCACCGAAACCCAGGACAGTGGCGCGCCACCGGCCTCGGCACCGACCATGATCCACGACGAGTCGCGTCCAGCCACGGCGCTGACCATGGCCGCGGCCAGGGCTTGGTCCGCGGGCAACCGTTCCCAGGTCTCTCCTTCGGATGAGATCAGGACGACGATGTCCGGCCCAGTCCCTTCGACGCCCACCGCCACGAAACCCGTGGGACCGGCGGCGACATCGACCATGATGACCGCTTCGGTGAGATCCTCGTCTGCCCGCGCGAAGTCGATCCCATCGCGTGAATGCCAGATCGCACCGCGGCTGCCTGGGCCCGCCTCGTCGTAGCCGATGGCGACCACATCGGTCTGGTTGGCAGCGACGCGCTCGATCCGGTAGACGTCGCCGCCACCTGGCACGACCAGGTTCGTCCAGTCCACCGCGGTCAGCGCCTGACTCTCGGGCGGGATGGGCGGTGGCGTCAGCTGGATGACCTGCGGGGCCTGCCCGCACGCTCCCAGGAGCAGGGTCGCCAGGGCCACCAACCAGATGTCACGGGATCGGCGTTCCGTGGCTATCATGTCGCGATGACCCCGGGGGGTGGAGGCGGACCACCACGGATGGCCTCGTGCGCCAAGTCTCCGGCGCATGGTTCAGTCTGGCCGACCGTCACCGAGCGCGCTCCCGGAGTTCGCCGGCCGGTCCTGTTGACGCGATAGCCGCGTGGCTGATGCACCCAGCCGACGAACGCCGTCGGTCGCGCTGCTTGGTGGGGGTCATGACTTCACCGTGCGGCATGGCCCCGTATCGCGCAATGCCCTATCCGCCGGTCCAACACGGGCAGCTGCCCGCCGCAGCAAGCGGCGTGTGGGTGGACAGGACCTGCCACGACGTTCGGCCTACCGGGCTTTCCCACTGATTTCGCTAGCGGCGGACAGGCGGTCGGGCTGGCGAGCGGTCGGGGCGCGGTCGACGCTCCTCGCCGCGCAGGTTCGCGGCGGCCAACTCGAGGAACGCCAGGGCTCCGATCGCGACGATGACCATGCTCAACGTGTCCATCTCAGCCCGTGGCCGTGGACTCCAGGCGCTGGCGCAGTGCCTCTATGTCCAGGGCTGCAGCCCGGCGGACCTGCGGCGCCGCCATGGATTCGAAGACGCGATAGCGGAACGGCAGATCGATCCGGAACGACCAGCGCAGGTCCGTGCCGGACTGGCCGGTCAGGGCCGGCGTGAGCCGGGCATCGATGGCGATCTTCACGCCGTCCCCGTCGCGTCCGTCGAGCGCGAGGCGACGACCGGACTCGACGGCCGTGACGGTCACCGCGAACGTTCCGGCGCGTCCCGCGGCGCGCTGCTCGATGGTCATCGCCTCGCCGACGGTCGGCGGCGTGCCGGCCGCGCCCTGAGCACGATGGATGGCGACGATGCCACTCGCGATGAGCCAGCGCGGCCAGGTGTCGATATCGGCGACCGCGCCGAAGACGTCGTCCAAGGCGCGCTCGATGTGGGCCGCGATCTCGACCTCGATGGCCACGTCAAACGGGCTCGTCCGGGGCCGGGCCGGCCACCGGGCGGAGG
Organism: Chloroflexota bacterium; assembly: GCA_031416295.1. GTDB lineage: Bacteria > Chloroflexota > Limnocylindria > Limnocylindrales > CSP1-4 > SPCO01. The sequence continues at coordinate 7,418 of JANOTJ010000311.1, read as the reverse complement.
CGGAACGACGGCCCGCGGCCGAGACGTTCGGACGGCGTGCCGTAGCGCAGGATGAGCGCGCCGACGGCGCGGCTGTGCTCGGCCCGGGGCAGCTCCTCGGCACGTGCCGTGAACCGCCGCTCCCCGATCTCCACACGCACGAGCGGATCCCTGAGCAGGTTCAGGGCCCAGTCCGTCGTGGGCTCGTTGGCCGCGACGAGGATCGCGCCATCAGGCTCGTCGACGTAGCCGACGGCCACGGACCGCGGCTCCCCGCTCGTGCGCCCGGTCGTCGTGAGCCAGGCCACCCGGCCGTCGTCGGCGAGTGCCCGACCGACGTCGTCCACGACCTCAGCGAGCACGCTGCCAGGACTTGCCTTCGGTCTGGGTGGACGGGGCGTAGACCATCTCGACCGCGTGCATCTCGCGGATCGTCCGCGCGCCGAGTGCAGCCATCGACTGGCGCAGGGCGCCGACGAGGTTCTCCGAGCCATCCGCGACATGGGCCGGGCCGAGGAGGATCCGCTCCAGGGAACCCGTGGTCCCGACCTTGATCCGCGTCCCGCGAGGAAGCGTCGGCGACGGCGCGGCCATCCCCCAGTTCGTACCGTGACCCGGCGCTTCCTCCGCCCGGGCAAGCGGCGAACCGATCATCAGCGCGTCGGCGCCCGCGGCCACGGCCTTCGCCAACTCGCCGCCGCGGCGCATCCCGCCGTCCGCGACGACCGGCACGTACCGACCGCTCTCCGCGAAGAACGCGTCGCGGGCCGCGGCCACGTCGCTGATCGCGGTCACCTGCGGCACGCCGATGCCCAGGACCTCGCGGGTCGTGCACGCGGCGCCGGGCCCGACGCCCACGAACACGGCGGCAGCCCCCTGCTCCATCAGCGCGAAGGCGGCCTCGGCGTTGGTCGTGTTGCCGACGGCGACGGGGATCGGCATGGAGCGGGTGAAGTCCTCGAGTGAGAGTGGGTCATAGCCTGTGGCCAGATGACGGGCGCTGGACACCTGGCTCTGGACGAGGAACAGGTCTGCGCCGTGCTCCGCGCAGAACGGACCGTAGCGACGAGCCGCGGCCGGGGTCGCCGACACGGCGGCCCTCGAGCCCGCGGCGTGGATTGCGTCCAGGCGGGCGGCGATGAGGTCCTCCCGGATGGGCTGCTGGTAGACCTCGGCGAGCAGGCCCTGGACCTCGCCGTCCGGCGCGCTGGCGATCCGCGCGAGGACGTCGTGCGGGTCGTCGTAGCGGGTCTGGACGCCCTCGAGATTCAGGATCGCGAGACCACCGAGGCGCGCCAGCTCACCGGCCATTCGAGTGTCCACGACGGCGTCCATCGCGGAGGCGAGGATGGGGATCCTGAGATCGATGCCGCAGAAGACCTGGGTCAGGTCCACGTCGTCGGGCTCGATCGTGTCCGTGCCCGGAGCGAGCGAGACGTCCTCGAAGCCGTAGGTCGGCCGGATGGTGTCCACCTTGGAGTGGAAGACTCGGCGTGCCGCCGCGGCTGAGGTCTCGGTTCGCTCGATCAAAGGGGCCCTCCAGTGCCGCCTCACGGTGGGGCTGCTGCTCGTGCGCCCGAGTCTACCAGCGAGCCGGACCCGAGCACCGTTTCGACTCTGGCACCGTTTCGAGTCGGGATCAGCGCCCCGCGACCGGGGACCCCGCCGTGCGGGCACGCTCCCCCGCGAGGGTCAGCTCGAACCAGGCGCCCCGCGCCGGATCCGACAGGTCGTCGCGGATGCGCTCGATGGCGGTCCGATAGGCCGGCCAGATGACCTCGCCGTGGGCCTCGTCGACCGACAGCCAGCGCACGCCGTCGTGCTCGTGGCTGAGCGTCGGCTCGGCGTCGTCGCGGAGGCGCACGGCGAAGACGGCAGCGGTCACGATCCCGTCCACGGACGGCTCATGGAACTGATTGACGAGATCGAGGTCGTAGAACGACTGGATATGCGCTGCGCCGAACCCGGTCTCCTCGGCAACCTCGCGAAGGGCCCCCGCGGCGACGCGTTCGCCGTCCTCCAGCGAACCCGACACGCATTGCCAGAGCCCGGCCAGGATCCGGCCTGGCGCACGGCGCAGGAGCAGGATCTCGGGGCGCTCCACGCCGCGCGCGGTCAAGGGCACCCGGAACATCCAGCAATCCACGAGATCCGGGCGGAACGGGCTCACCTGGGGCGTCTCATCGACCGCTGATCCGGTGCAGCTGATCGAGGTGCATCAGGTCGTGGATGCCCGCGAACTGGAGCCACTCCCCGCAGCGCAGCCGCCCGACGAGCGGGTGGTCCAGTGGGCACGGCTGCGTCTCGTGCCCGGCCACGGTCCGGGCCGCACGCTCGACGATGCGCTGGCTCTGGGCGACCTTGCGCAGGAGCGTGGCGCGGTCGGCATCGGCCGGGCCGGCGACGCCAGGCACGACGGTGGGCGCATCGGCCGGCCACTGCCCGGCCGCCGCCTTGGAGGCGGCGAGGCATAACCCCAGGCGCGCGTCGCAATCGTGGCCGATGGCCTGGGCCACGTTCCAGCCGCCCTCTCCGCCATCGAGGCGAAGCTCGTCGTCGGTCAGCGATTCGACGATGGCGGCGAGCGCCTCCGCGAGGACGGCGAGCTGCGCGGCACTCGACTCGGCTGTGCCCGCGCCAGCGCGCCGCCGGACCTCCCGACGGACGGCGATGAAGCGACCGTCATCGACGCTCCGCCACGCGGCCACGATGTCGGGCGCGCCGGGCTCGAGGGCTCCCACCCAGTCGGCGCGGGCGTCGGTCACAGGCGTTCGAACCGTTCGACGGGCAGGACCATGACGGTCGCGCCGCCGACCTCGACCTCCAGCGGGTAAGGCATGAAGAACTCGCCGGGCTCCATGATCGGCGGCATCGGGTTGACGATCTGGGTCCGCGACGTGCAGTTGTCGCGCACGATGCCCATGACCTCATCCACCTCGGCGTCCTCGACGCCCAGGATGATCGTGGCGTTCGACTGCTTGAGGAACCCGCCGCTGCTGCTGAGGCGCGTCGCGCGGAACTCCCTCTCGAGCAGGGCGTCAACGAGCGCCCTTGCGTCTTCGTTGTGAACGATGGCGACCACGAGCTTCATCGCGCGGAGTATCAGCGCCGCAGCCTCACGCGGTCAACGCGGTTGCCGAAATCGGGCGGTGTACGATGGGCGCTCCGGTCTCAAGATGCGCGTGCAGGAGCCCACACCTTGTCCAACGACGGTCAGACCATCGATCACCTGTCCGGCCTGAGCGCGGCCATCGCCGCGGTCGGCGGCGGCGGCGACCTCGATGCGACGCTGGCCGGCGTCCTTGCCGTTGGGGTCGATGTCCTCGGCCCATCGATCGGGGCGATCTTCCTGTCGGACCCGGATCGAGCCGGGCTCGTGCTTGCGGCGGTCCATGGGATGCCCGAACCGGCGGCGGCTGGCCTCGCTGCCGACGTCCAGGATCCGGCCAACCCTTTTTCGCAGGCCGCGCTCGGACGCACGACGGACTTCGCCCGCGAGGGCGTGATGGCCGACGGGACGGCGTTCGTCGGCGCTTACCTGCCGCTTGTCGTGACGAATGCCGGCGTAGACGTCGTGCTCGGCTCGATCGGACTGGGCTGGCCGGCGGCGCGGACGCTGTCGGAGGCGGAGCGGGGCTTTCTCACGGCACTCGCCGGGCTCGCGGCCCTGGCTGTGGATCGGGCACGCCTGAGCTCCACGGCCGCGGAGCGCTCCGAATGGTTCGAGCGCATGGCCCACACCGACGCGCTGACCGGCCTCGCCAACGAACGGACGGTGTCGCGCATCCTGGAGCTCGAGCTCGCCCGCGCCGGACGCCAGGCCAGCGAGGTCTCGCTCGCCCTCTTCGATGTCGACGACTTTCGAGCCACGAACGCGTCCGAGGGCCACGAGATCGGCGATGACATCCTGCGTCAGGTCGCCGCGGTCCTCGCCGAGTCGGTCCGGCTCGTGGACACGGTCGGGCGGATCGGCGGCGACGAGTTCGTGCTGGTCGCCCCGGGCTCCGCCGGCGCGATGGTCTCGCGGCGGGTCCTGGACGCGATGGTGGCCCTGCCCGCGGTCGCCGGCAAGGCCGTGTCCGTTTCCGCAGGCGTCGCCATCTTTCCCGCGGACGGCATCGACAGCGAGTCGCTCATCGCTGCGGCGAAGGCCGCCCTCGATCGAGCCCGCGCGGCCGGCGCCGGCTCCGTCGCCGAGACCCAACCAGTCGTCGAGGGCTGACGTTCGTGCCGGGCCGACCGAGGGCTGACGTTCGTGCCGGGCGTCGAGGGCTGACGTTCGTGCCGGTCGTCGAGGGCTGACGTTCGTGCTGGACCGACCGCCGGAACCATGGGTCCTCTACAGGATCACCGATTCATCCAACGAGGCTGGGTAACGGGCACCGCCGAATCTGACTACCAGCACCACCAGTGCTAGTAACCGGTGAACGGGGCCCGATGAAGCTCCATCATCGATCGAGTGGGCCCTTCCTGAGCGTGGTCATCGTGGTCTGCCGAGACAGCGTGCGTCGAGTCTGCGCGTAGTAGCACTACGGCTGCTGCAAGGGAAAAACGAGGGGATCGAGCCCCCAGGCCCTGGCCGTGGTCGCGGGTTCAGCCGGCCGTGGTCGCGGGTTCAGCCGGCCGTGGTCGCAGGTTCAGCCGGCCGTGGTCGCGGGTTCAGCCGGCGGCAGTCGCGGTCCCGAACGAGACGATCGGCTGAGTCGGGATCGTGGCGCCCGGGGCGGGCTCGAGGGTCAGGGCGAGCACGATCCCGGCCTCGGCGGGAAGGCCGTCGCCGGTGAAGAACGCGGTACCGGTCGGGCCCACCTGGAAGCTGCCGAGCGGGGCGGGCACGCCGTCAGTTCCGATGACCCAGGCCTCGTAGACCTGGCCGCCCGAGGTCGCGGGCAGATCGCGCATCGCCAGGGTCACGTCACCGCCGGCACTGACCGCGGCAAGACCGGACGGACCAGCGGCGCCGTCGGCGGTGAGGACCGCAGTCAGCGATCCGTCCTGCCCGGCGACATCCAGGACCGCGGCAACGTTCTGTTCGTAGGTTCGCGCATCGGTCAGCTGTCCGTGGAGGAGCACGTTCCAGCCACCCAGCACGACGATCGCGAGGACCGCCGCGATACGCATCGCCCAGTTCCCGATCGACGGGCCCGAGGAACGACGAGGCATGACGACGATCGGAGTCGTCGCCATGGTCGGAGTCGTGGGGGTGGTCGGAGTCGTGGCCGTGGCCGGAGTCCCGGCGGAGATCGGCGTCGTCGCCGTGGCCGGAGTCGCGGCGGCGCCCGAAGTCGTGGCCGTGGCCGGAGTCGACGCCGTGGCCGTGGCCCCTCGGCGCGTCTCGAGATCGGCGGCTGCGGCCGCCATCAGGCGACCCTTCAGCGAGGCGGGCGGCTCGACGATCGGGACGCTCAGCGCAAGCGCCGGCACGACCGAGCCAAGCTCGGCGAACTCGGGATGCGGCTCGACGCATGACTCAAGGTGGGCTCGTACAGCGGCCAGCTCGTGGTCCTCAAGGGCGTACAGGACGTACGCCGCCGCGGACGCTCGGACCTCGTCGCAGGTCAGGTCCGGGGCCCGCGGCCCGCGCATGGGATCGGTCATGATGGCTCGGCCTCCAACGCGTCCTGTGCGGTGCTCCCGGCAGCGTCCCCGATCAACACGCGACGCATGGCCAGAAGGCCCAGGCGCATGCGGCTCTTTACGGTGCCCAGCGGCGTCCCGGTGCGCTCGGCGATCTCCTGCTGGGTGAGCCCCCCGAAGTAGGCAAGTTCGATGGCTTCGCGTTGCACGGAGGACAGGACCTCCAGCGCGCGACGGACCTCGACGGCGTCGAGTTGGGCCGAGACTTCGGCCCACACGTCGGGGACCTGCATCTGGCGCGGCGGGACTGCCTCGAAATCGGGTAGCTCTGTCGTCGGCTTGCGACGGCGCACGGCATCGATGGCCCGGTGGTGGACGATCGACAGCAGCCACGTCTTCACGGAGCCGCGGCCCTGGATGTACCGCTCGGCGTTCCGCCAGGCGCCCATGAAGGCGTCCTGGACCACGTCCTCGGCGAGGGTCGCGTCGTTCGTGATTCGGTAGGCGATCGAGTAGGCCATCGTCTTGTAACGCTCGTACAACTCATCGAGTGCGTGTAATTCGCCGGAGGCGATGCGCACCAGGCACGATCGATCGGCGTCGTCGGCGACGGTGGCGACGCGCAGCGGGAGGGACCTGGTGGTCTCGCTCATGGATAGATGCGCACGAGAGTCGATTCTGGTTCAACGGTCAGGCCCACGATCTTGTCGCAGCCATCCACGACGGCTGCCACGGCCGCCGCGACGGCGTCGACCGATGCCGTCGCATCGATGACCGCGACGCGAGCCGGCTCCGCGGCGGCCAGGGCCAGGAACCCGTCGCGGACGCGTCGATGGAAGGCCAGATCGAACTCTGCCTCGAAGCGGGTGATGTCGCCGGGCGCCTTGCGCGCGAGACCCGTCTCGACGGGTACATCGAGCACGATCGTGAGGTCCGGGACCAGGCCATCGGTCGCGACATCGGCCAGGGAGCGCAGGCGCTCGAGGTCCACGCCGGCACCGTAGCCCTGGTAGGCAAGGGTCGAGTCCGCGAACCGGGCGCAGACCACGGTGGTGCCGGCATCCAGGGCTGGCCGCACGACCTCGCGCACGAGCTGGCGGCGGGCCGCATTGAAGAGCAGGGCATCGGTCAGAGGGTCCGTCGGGGCCGTGGCCGCGCTGCCGTCGCCGGTCCGGGCCAGCAGGACCTCGCGGAGCCGCTCGCCGAGCCACGTGCCACCGGGCTCCCGGGTCAGATGGACGTGCTGACCGGCGGCCTCCAGGTGGGCGCGGAGACGCTCGGCCTGCGTCGTTTTGCCGCCGCCGTCCGGGCCCTCGATGGTGATGAAGCGGCCGCGCACGGTCGGTCTGGCCTGGGCTGACATGCTCGCGAGTGTAGCCGAGGGCGAGGGCGAGGCCTGCAATCATCCATCGGGGCGTAGAACGCGTACCCTCGGCCAACATGGGACGCCACCATCTCCCGACACTACCCCGCGTCGCGCGCCTCGCACTGGCCCTCGCGATCGCGAGCCTGGCCGGCCTCCCGGGCACGGTCTGGGCGCACCCGTTGGGCAACTTCACGATCAACCACTACGCGGGTCTGTTCGTCGAACCGGAGCGCGTGCTTCTGGATGTGGTCATCGACCAGGCGGAGATCCCGGCGTTCAGCGCCCGCCAGGCCATCGATGCCGACGGCGACGGCGAGGTCTCCGCTGCCGAGACCGAAGCGGGCCGGATCATCGGATGCGAGTCGCTGGCCAAGGAGCTGACCCTGACGCTCGACGAGGTCGCGCTGGAGCCGGTGCTCCTGGAAGCCGGCCTCGCCTTTCCTCCCGGGGTCGGCGGGCTGTCCACCATGCGCACGGTGTGCGCCTTCGTGGCCGA
>JANOTJ010000310.1:0-5207 GCA_031416295.1 Chloroflexota bacterium | reverse complement strand
TTCGAGACTATCCGTCCTCGCCGCGGGAGGAGCTCATCGCCGCGTGGCTCCGTCTGGCGCCCGACGCTGCGATCTCGCACGACTCGGCGCTCGAAGTGCTCAACCTCTCGGACATCATTCCGGGCTCGATCCACCTGACCGTTCCGCGAGCCCGACGGAGGCTCGCCCGGCTGCCCGGCGTCTCGACCCACACGACGACGCGGCCACTCGGTGCCGCCGACGTCTTTACCCGCGAAGGCCTCCGCATGACCACACCGGCGCGGACGATCGTCGATGTCGCCGAAAGCGGGGCCGCACCGGAGCAGGTGATTGCAGCGACTCGCCAGGCGATCGAGCGCGGCCTTACCACTCCCGCCCGGATACGGGCGGCGGCGCGATCTCGCGGCCGCAGGATCAGGAACCTCATCGAGAGCGCGCTGTCTGTGACGACGTTGTGAGGTACGCCTCGGCCGCCGCGTTCCGGCAGGCACTCGAGACGCGCCTGCTTGCGCTGAGCCGCAGCCAGGGCTCCTCCCTTGTCCGGCTCCGCAAAGAGGTCGCGTTCGACCGACTGTTAGCGCGGCTCCTCATCGCCGCGCCGGGTCGTTGGGTGCTCAAGGGTGGGCTTGCCTTCGACTATCGCTTCGGAACCCGCGCCAGGACCACGAAGGATATGGACCTGGCCGGCGCCGCCGGCGAGGAGGTCGCGACATCCGACCTCCTGGCTGCCGCGGACCTCGACATGGGCGATTACTTCAGCTTCAGCATCGAACGGACCGCCAAGCTCGATCAGCTTGTCGAAGGCGCCGCGGTCAGATATCACGTTCGGGCCGATCTCGGCGCGCGTCGCTTCGAGGATTTCGTCGTCGACATCGGTTTCGACCTGCCGCCTGGCTGGGAGCCGGAGGTCCTGATCGGGCCCGACCTCCTCTCGTTCGCCGGGATCGATCCCGTCGCCGCGCCATCGCTGCCGCTCGAGGTGCAGGTCGCGGAGAAGGTCCATGCCTACACGCGGGGCTACGGTGTAGACGGGGTGGGCAGCACGCGGGTGAAAGACATCGTGGATCTCGCCCTGGTCGCATCTACCGCCGAGCTCGACGCCGGTAAGGTCCGCCGCGCAATGAGCGAGACGTTCGAGCGCCGAAGTGGCCGCGCCCTTCCGGCAGCGTTACCTCGCCCACCGGCCGATTGGGCGGTGCCGTTCGGACGCCTTGCCGGGGAAATCCATCTGGCGGCCGATCTCGACGGCGGTCATCAGTTGGCAGCTCGGCTGCTCAACCCGATCCTCTCGGGAAACGTCACGACCGGTCGCTGGGACGCTGTCGGTCAGGCGTGGTTAGCTGATGAGCCAACCGCGAGCGTGGAGGCCAAAGGCTGATGGCGCGTACGTGGCTGTCGATCCGGGTGGATTTGGTGGAGGGCCACGGTGAGCACTTCTGGCCCCGACCGGGCCGGATCTTTGCCGCCGCTCGCACCCACACCTTCGCCCAGCTGGCGCAGGCCATCGACGATGCCTTCGCGCGCTGGGATCGGGCCCATCTCCACGACTTCAGCCTGGCGGACGGGACGCGACTGACGACACCGTACGAGGACTGGGACCTGGACGAGCCCGTGACCGACGATCGCCGGACCAAGCTCGGCCGACTCCAGCTTGGGGAGCAGTTCGTGTACGTCTTCGACTTCGGCGACGACTGGACGCACCTCTGCGCGGTGGGCCCTGAACGCGTCGACCCGCTCGAGACGCTCGGGATCGTCCCGGCAGGGCCTCTTTCCTACTGGGGTTGGGGCGACATCCCAGACCAATATCGCCGACGCTGGGACGGCGACGACGGCGAGTCACCAATTCCATCCGACCCTGGTGTGTCCGATTTGCCGTCCCTGCGGCCGTGGTGGGGTGATCGCGAGAACTGATGCCCGCGGCGGTTGCCCCCTACGAATGGGACAACGATCCGCCAGCGACCGAAAGGTAACTGTCCAACCGCGGAATTGAGCCGTCGCGCTATCCGTCAGTCCCCAGCCACGCCAGGATACCGGGGCTCGCGTGCTCTGAGTCCGGATCGCCCAAGGCGATCTGACACCAGATGCCCATCGGTCAACCCAAGCACGGTCGTGCCGTACCGCTTGGACTTGAGTGTCACCGTTCCAGCCTCGGTGTCGATCCGTGCCTCGTCGGCTTGAAATCGGGGCTGAGCAGTCCAAGGCGGGACTTCCCCGGTGAGGTCCCAGACCTGCAATTGCCGTTCCAGGTCGGGGCGGAGTCCCTTGTGTGGCGACCAGCTCAGTTGCGCGAGTAGGTGGCGACCATGCTGCTGGTCGAAGGACAGCAGGCTGAGCCAGTCAGGAAGAACGGCGACCGTCCGAGCGGCACCCGCACTCACCAACCGGACCTCTTGTTCGACCGGGTCGCTGACGCCTGCTCGCGACAGGGCGAGGTCACCCGCGACGGTATGTCCCGGCCGTCCGCCGAGCCGTGGGACGACCAGCACCCCTACGCCCGCGTCGGCGGGAAGACCGCCGAGAATGGCACCGTCACCGTCCGAAATGACCGTGCGACGGTCAAGCAGCCACCAGTGGGTGGGATCCGGCTGGGACCGAAACACGATCCGATAGCGGCCGCCGGGTGCTACAACGACCTGCCACGGAGTGTCGGGCCGAAGCAGCTCCTCTTCCGTTGGCAGGCCGATGATCCTGGTGTCGGCTTGTGGATCAAGGCGACCCGCGTCGCAATCCGCGCACAGGTCGCCAGCCTCGAGGGCAACCTCGCACTCACCCAGGGTCAGTAGTTGCGTCTCGGGCGGGTCATCGAAGGCGATGCCGCAGGCTGAAGCCCACACGGCAAGAGCACGCGGCTCAGCGGCCAGGCCAACGACCTCACGAAGACGTTCGGGAACGATGCCGCGTTCGAGCTCATCCATCGAAATCAGAACCGTCCTGCCGTCGTCGAACACGAGAGCGGGGACAACCTCGCCGATGTGCATCGGCTCGTCAGGTGTTGGACGCCCGACCGCGACGAGCTCGATCGTGTCGCTTACGTGGCTCTCGAACCGAAGGCTCACAGGACCGTCCGACGGCCGGTTCAGCGCGTCTCAAGACGGATGCGACGAGGCTTCGTCTCCGCCACGGTTCCGGGCAGGCTCGCCAGGACTGCCCCGACGAAGGCACTCCGATACCCGACGGTAGCCTTCGAGATCTCGAGTTCGCCCCGCCGGAACAAGTCGTCCGCAGCATCCTGGACTGCCGCGATGTCTACGGGTCGGCCGGTCGGCGATCGGTTGGTCCCGACGATCACGGTCGTCCCGGAGAGACCGAGCACACGGTTTGGTTTGCCGGTCATCGTTGGGATGCTTCGCCCGACAAGTTCCTCGAGCACGCGCTGAATGTCGACCGTCACCCTCGAGCCTCCTTGACTGTTCGTTATCGGGTGCGATAATACGATGGTCATGTTCACGTAGTCAAGCATTGGACAGGCAGGCACTGATGAACGACGCAGAGGCACTCACGGAGACGATCACCGTGAGATTGGATGGCCCCTCGATGGCACAGCTCCGCGGGGCCGCGACTGCCGGTCGGCGGACGCCGGCCGCGCTCGTCCGAGAGTGGGTCCTTGACCGACTGGCGGCCGCCGGTGAGCATCAGCCGGCCGAGCGCTCGGTGATTGCCGACCCAGACCGGGACGAATCGCGGGAACGACTCCGTGCCCGCTATCGGCCGAGCGACATCGTTGTCCTGTTTGTAGGCGAGTCGGCGCCGGCCGGTGGGTCATTCTTCTATCAGGCGGACTCGAACCTCTTCTTCGCCACGCGCGAGGCGTGCGACCTTGCATTCCGTGGCGTACCCGAAGGTCGTGACTTCCTCCACTGGTTCAAAGAAAAGGGCTTCTGGTTGTATGACCTAGCCGGAAGACCAGTGAATCGGCAGCGGGGTCGCCCACGCAAGCTTGCCGTGAGCGCGGGGGTCGCGAAGCTGGCTGAGCTCATCGCGGACACTGAGCCGGACTTCGTGATCGCGGTGAAGACGTCGATCGAGGCTGATTTAAGACAGGCCGCCGATCGTGCCAGCATCCGCGGCAACCGCATCCTGATCCTGCCTTTCCCCCTCTATCAGTGGCGCGAGGTCTACGTCCGCGAGCTCGCACGCTTCTTCGGCCACAAGACTCGATCTCAGAGGTCAAGCGATGCAGGAGACGGATCAGGTGCTTTGGTGGCTTCCCGGAGCACGCTGCACGAGGCCATGCTCGATGTCCTCCGAGACCTGGGCCCTGGGCCAGTGCCGGCGCGTGAGATCGCAAATGAGATCGCGGCGCGCGGGCTCTACCTCCGGCGAGATGGTGGCCGAGTCGACTACCAGCAGATCCTCGCTCGGGCCAGCAAGTACCCGCGGCTGTTCGCGGTGGAGCAATCCGGCATCCGCCTTCGCTAGGTTTGCCCGGGACCGGAGGAGCGGGGCTCGCGTCCTATCGCCGGGGCGTAAACGTCACGTAGGCCCACTCTCGAATGCCTTCAGGGGGTCGGCCAGCCGTGACCCAGCGGCGAAGCTCCACTCGGCTGGGGTCGCCGGTTTTCGTTACCGGTAACTGTACCACGAGCGCCGTCTATACCGCTGTGGTACAGTTCGCACGTATGGTAGAAGTCGAGCGCGGCGATCAACTGGAACGAGCCTTTGAGGACGCCCTCAGGAAGGCGCTGCCCATCGGCTGGGAAATGATCTTGGAGTCAGAGGGCCGCGCCGCTGACTCTGGCGTCGACGCCTACCTTGATCTTGCCCCTCCGTCCGGCAGGCGGTTCCGCGCCTGCGTGGAATTCAAGACGAGAGCTGAGCCAGCCGACGTGGTCCGGCTCGTTCCATGGCTTCAGCAGTGCGGCCCGGCCGTCCTCGTTGCCCCGGCGGTCGGGAGTCGTACTCGCGACATCCTGGCGAAGGCCGGCATCAGTTGGATGGAGCCCGAGGGAGACTGCCGGATCGCCCTTGGAAGCCTCTTCATCGAGCGACTCGGTCGTGACCGACCCCGTCGAATTGCCGGCGCGCCGGACACGCGATACGTCTCCGATCTGTTTTCAGGTGGGGCTTTGCGAGTGGTTCGGTGGCTCCTCATCGAGCCTAGTAAGTCGTGGACGCTTGCGGACATGGCCGAGAGAACCGGTCTCACGCTCGGTTTCGTCAGCCGGACATTCAAGACGCTGGCACGTGACGCTTACCTGGACCGAACCCGCGGAGCCAGTCGTGTTCGG
>JANOTJ010000309.1:0-1889 GCA_031416295.1 Chloroflexota bacterium | reverse complement strand
CGGATGCGGGCCGTCGTGCTGTTGTTCGTCTCGACCGACTCGTCGAACCAGTCCGCCCAGTCGGCCGTCGCCGTGACCGTGTACTCGCCCGCCGGCAGGCTCGTGATGTTGATGTACTGGTCGACGATCGTCGCCGGGTAGCGGTCGCCCCAGCCGATCGAGAGCCCCATCATCACCGTCCCGTCGCCGCGCGTGACGCACGAGTTCGAGCCCGTGTAGACGGCATTCGCCGGGTAACCCGGGAGCCCGGTGTCGTACCGGTAGTTGTCCCAGAAGCAGAAGCCGTGCTTCTCCCCGTACAGCCGAGTGGCACCGTTCTGGCTCTCGAGGACGTACCGCTCCAGATCTCGCACGTGCCAGTGGTTGTGGCCATCGCCCGAGAAGTACATCTTCGCGTTCGTCGGGTGGCTCGCGATCGCGCCCGAGGTCCTGAACTGCTGATCGACCGAGAGCTCGCCGCCGACGTTTGTGTGGCCGTATGCCTGGAACGGTCCGGCGCCGACGTTCACGATGGTCGCGCTGAAGCGCAGCCAGCGCTCGCCCTTCGCCCGCTTCTGGACGCTGAAGTCGGCGAGCGGCGCCATGCCCAGGTCGGGAAGGAGCGCATCTGTGACCGCATGGTTTGCCGCCACGGACGCGGGCGCGAGCAGCAACGCCGCGACCATTGCGGCGGATACGATCGATCCGACGAGCCGACGTCCCACGTCACCACCCTCCCTTTGGGTCATCGACAATCTGAAGGTCGTCGACCCGACCACACCGAGTATGCGCGTCGGATTCGCGGGGGTATAGCCCTGAACGATCGGTGATCGGCGACAACAAGGTCTGTCATGCCCAGCGGCCGGACCACGACGCGTGCCCGCTTCCGCCGCGCTGCCGCTTCGTCGACCCGAAGGCGCCATACACCGCGCGACATGTCACCAACAGTCGCGTGCACAATGGGCCCATGGACCGTGATGAGATCGAGGCGAACCTCCGGGTCCTCGGCTTGCGCCTGGCGGCACAGGAGATCACCGGGGAGATCCTGCTCCTGGGCGGGGCCTACATGACCCTGGTCATCCGCAACCGGGACGCGACGAAGGACATCGACGCCTACTTCGCAACGGATCCGGGCGCGATCCGCGCTGCTGCCGCCGAGGTCGCGAAGGAGCGGGGTCTGCCACCGGACTGGCTGAACGATGCGGTCAAGGGCTTCATCCACCGACAGCCCGACCGGACGGATCGATGGGCGACCTATCCCGGCCTCAATGTGTACGCTCCGAACCCCGAGTACATCTTTGCGATGAAGGCCGAAGCTGGGCGCGCCGGAAGCTTCGACTTCGACGATCTCAAGGCGCTGCGCGATCGACTCGGACTCACGGTTCTTGCCGAGGCCCTGGCGATCGTGGAGAAGTACGTCCCGGCAAACCGATTGTCGGCGAAGACGAAACTGACCCTGGAGACACTGTTCGAGGAGGAGGACTAGCTCCGCGATGAGTGCAACGTATCGTCCCGCGACCGCCGCCGAGAGCTTCCGGCGCGTCATCCGTGGCGAGGATCCCCGGTTAGCGCTCGGCGACTTCCTGGACGACTGGCGCCGAACCCCGCTCGCCCGGCGGATGCCGCTGGTCCGTGATCCGCTGGATGCCGCAGGCCCAAGCGAGGACCTGCAGCGGTGGGCCGCGTTCTACGCGGCCACCGTCGACCAACTGTCCGCCGAATCTGAGCAGGATCCACCGTCCTGGACGGCGCGGCCGGAATACCGCCTGGCCGATCCGTGGTTCCTGGTCCGGGGCTGGGCGCTCCGGCCCGAGCACCTGGTCAGGACGCCAGTACCGTTCCGAATGCGCAACATCTTCGGCGGCGCGGATCTTCTCAAGCGGGCCTAGACTAGTGCCTTGATTCATAAT
>JANOTJ010000308.1:0-8088 GCA_031416295.1 Chloroflexota bacterium | reverse complement strand
CGGATGTCGTCGAGCTCGATTTCGAGGAGGTTGTCGGGGCCGCCGTCGATGGCGACGAAGCGCAGGCGGATCGTCTGGCCCGCCCAGGCGTCGAGGTTGGCATAGGCCGGTGTCCACGCCCCGTCCCGGTCCGCCGCCGCGCCCGTGACTGAAACGACCGGCACGAGGTCGCCATCCGTCTCCTCGACAAAGGCCATGAGCGTATCGGCCGCCGACGACCCAGCGTTGTGGGCGAACACGTAGCGGAAGAACAGCCGCTGCCCGGTGGCGTTCGGCACGGCGATCGCGCGCGACCGGATCGTCGTTCGCCCATCGAGGTCGTTCGCGCCCGCGCCAGTACCAGCCGCCGCCCCCGTGACGAAGGCTCGCGCGCCAGACGGCACGGTTCCGAGCTGCTTGGGCCCGTCGGCGCTCGTCGAGGCGGGGTTGGATCGCGAGAAGCGCCCGCCGGTCGCCGACGCGGTGTCGGTCCCATCGGGATCCATCGTCCAGCCCGCCCACACCTCGAGGTCGTCATCGAAGGCTCCGCAGCGCGCCGCCGCCACGGTCGCGCCGAGCACTCCGAGCGGACACCAGGCGCGCTCCATCAGGTAGAGCATCGCCGACTTGTTGCGCCCGGTCTCGCTGGCGATCTTCGAATCGTCCATGTAGTCGCCGTTCGAAAGCTCGAAGGTGTACGCATAGATTCGGTACTTGCCGTAGGCGAAGTCGCGCGCCGTCCCCGAGGTGATGTACAGGTCGGATGCCTGCTGGGGTCGGTAGCCGTTGAGCGCGCCCATCCGCCGGCCGATCGTGGCGAGGGCGTCGTGATCCGCCCTGGTCATGTCCGCCGGCACGTCCGAGTAGGTGTAGCCGTAGGGCCACATCACGAGACGGCCGGTCTCGTGGAACGTCACGTAGGTCCGGATCTGCTGCCGACCGCCGATGACCCGGCTGCGCATGAAGTCGCGGATGGCCCGCGTCTCGGGCGCGGAGAAGGCCGCCGGCCCGCGATACGTGATCGCCTGGGGATTCGTGCTCGTGCGGCCGCCGCCGCCCCAGCGATAGCCGTAGTTCCGGTTGAGGTCTGTGCCGACGTAGCGCGAGCCCGGCGTCGGCTGGCGGTTCTTGCGCCAGTAGCGGTAGGTGCCTGTCCGAATGTCGTACTCGGCACCGTCCGGGTTGACCAGGAAGACGATCCAGACTTCGCGGTTGTCCACGATGCGGGTGATCCGGTCGTTGTTGCCATAGCCGTCGACGAGCCAGTGCATGATCTCGAGCGCCATCTCGACGCCCATGTGCTCATCCGCATGATGGCCGCCATCGAACATGACCTCGGGCTCGACCTCGTCGGTCGCGACGTTGTCGGAGATCTTCATCGCCCACAGGTCGCGGCCCTCGTGGCTCTGCCCGATGGAGAACCGCTGCACGATGTCCGGGTTGGCGGCCGCTACGGCCGCGGTCTCCACCTCAACTTCGGCGTAGGTGTGGTAGCCCTCGTCGCCGGCCGGGAAGTCGGTGGCGGCAGCGGCGCCGAGTGGCGCCACCGTTGCGAGCAGGAGCGCGGCGAGCGCAACCGGGGCGAGGCGGCGGGGGGTGATCGGCATGGCGCCAGCCTGAGGCTTCGACGTCACCACGACCAGCCCACCGGTCGGCCCAGCCAGCGCCCGGACGAACGTTCAGTCCGAGCAGCCGGGAGTAGGCTGCGCAGCCATGAAGGTCCGGTCGGTCGAAGCTCAGCACTTGGTCGATGCCGCCGCCGCCCGCCGCCCGCCAAGCGCTGGCTGCGTTCGCGATGTCACTGATCCTCGCGGCGTGCGCCGTCTCGCCGGCACCTACCGGAACGCGCACGGCCAGCGATGGTCGATCGACGCCACCTTCCGACACCGTGCCCTCCACGTCCCCGGACCCCACAGCGACCGAAGCCGGTCTCGACCCACAGCTCGTCCAGGCGCTGGCTGATGTCGCCTGGACTGGCGCCGAGGGTCGATCGGCCTCCTGGCGCATCGGAACCTACGGCGGCGAGGCGTTCACCCTGGCGTTCACCCCGGAAGTGACGTGGCCCGAGTGCCATCGCTTCCGTGACGACCTTCAGCCGTCAACTCCGCAGGTAGCGCTCGAACCAGGCGTGGATGCGTTCGTTGCGATCGATGCGGCGGTCGGGGCGGCCGGACGATGCGTAGACGTGGTATTCCTCGGGGTAGAGGACGTACTCCACGGTTCGGCGCAGGTGGCGCAGCGCGATGAAGAACTGCTCGTTGTCGTAGTGCGGGCAGCGCACGTCCGCCTCCGCCTGGAGCATCAGCAGCGGCGTGCGCACGCTGGCGACGTTGCGCAGCGGGGATTGGCGCCAGAGCTTGTCGATGCCTTCGGGCGAGAAGACGTCGCCGAGGAGCGACGCGCGGTCGTACTCGGGGCCGCTGTCCGAGTTCGCCCAATCGGAGACCTGGTTGGTCACGCCGTTCTCCGACACCGCGGCACGGAATCGGTCGGTCGTGCCGACCAGCCAGTTGACCATGAACCCGCCGTAGCTCAGGCCCATGACGCCGAGCCGCCGCTCGTCCGCCAGCCCCAGCGAGATGACGTGGTCCAGCGCCTGATGCACGTCCGCGGCATCGACCCCGCCCCAGTCGCCGAGCTGCGGCCGGATCCAGTCGCGGCCGTACGACGCTGATCCGCGGATGTTGGGCAGCACGACGCGATAGCCGGCCGAGGTGAGCAGCAGCACCTCGATGTGGGGCGTCGGTGCCCACGCGCCGAGCGGCCCGCCGTGGACATCGACGATGGTCGGGAGCTTTCCGTCGCCGGCCCCGGCCGGGGAACAGATCCAGGTCTCGATGGACCCGCCGGCGCCGGGCGCGGTCACGAGGCGCATCTCGACGGGGGTGAAGCGCGACTGCCAGGCGGAGCCGACGCGGGAACGGGTCGTGGACGTCGGCTGCTCCCCGGAGTCGCGCCACGTGACGGTCTCGAGCTCGGTCGCCCGCGTGCCAAGCGTCGCGAGCGTGGCCACGACCCCGGTCGCGCTCACGGCCACGGTGTGCGTGACGGTCTGCGGCCACGTCGCCATCGTCTCGGCGGCCACGGGCAGGGGCGGCGTCACCGGCCGTCCGCTTGCGCCATCGAACCGGAAGCGACGCACGTGGGAGCGGCCCCGATCCGAGACCGTGGCGATGATCGTGGTCGGATCCGCCCACCACGGCCCGTGCCGCCCGGACACCATCCAGCCGGTCATGTCGCTATCGACCCAGTTGCCGATCGGTCGATCGAGGTCCGGCGCGAGATCGATGGGCTCGGTCGCGCCGCTGCCGTCGGCCGGGGCCAGCAGGATGGTCGGACTCTGGTCGTCGAACGGTTCCGGTGGCCGGACCCCGATCGCGGCGACCCAGCGACCGTCGGGGGAGAAGGCCGGGTGGTTGGCCCAGCCGCCCGGGGCGAGGATCTCGCGGGGCTCGGCGTGAGGCTCGGCGGGCCTGCCGGCGACGTTGCCGCGGGCCGCCGCGGCGTCCACGTCCACCGCCCAGATCGTGGTCCGCGGCACGAGATCTGGCTCGGGACCCCGGTCCGCGGTGAAGGCGACGGTCCGCCCGTCGGGGTGCCAGGTGATGTCGCTGACACCCCAGTCGCCGCTCGTGACCTGGCGCGGCCGGGCGCCACGCAACGGGCGCCCGTTACGCGCGACATCGACCACGAACAGGTGCGACCAGCGGTCCCGATGTCCCTCCTCGTCCCAGCGCCAGTCCGACCGAGTGATGCGGCGGGCTCGCTCGGTCGGGGCGTCCTTCGCGGCCACGGAACCGGCACGGGTCGTGGGTCCCACGATGAACCGGGGCGGATCGACGTCCGCGCTGAAGGCCAACCGGGTCCCGTCGGGCGACCAGGCGATCTCGACGACGCCCCCATGCGCGCCGGACCGGAGTCGTCGCGGCGTCCCGCCATCGATCGGCATCACGAACAGGGACGCCGGCGTGTCGTCGTCGGCGGGATCGGTCCGGACGAAGGCCACGGTCCGGCCGTCGGGGCTGATCCGCGGCCGCGAATCGCGGACCGTGCCACTGGTCAGGGTCCGCGGCCGCGCGATCGCGCGCGCAGCGTCCAGCGGGATGGCTAGCAGGTGGCCGAGGTAGCGATCGCCCCGGATCGTTCGTCGGACGACGACGGCGAGACGGCCGTCGGACGCGAGGTCCAACTCCTCGACGACCACGATCGAGCGGATATCGGCGGGCGTCATCGGACGGACGCCCCGGTGGCTTGGCATGCGCGGCAGGATAGCCGCGGCGCTACGCTTCGGATATGCCCATCTCGCAGTCCGTCATGGATCGCCTTCGCGTCGCGCCCGAGGTGGCCGACGCACTGGCCGCTGGCATCCCCGTCGTCGCCCTCGAATCGACGCTCATCAGCCATGGCCTGCCGTACCCGCAGAACCTCGAGGTGGCGCGCGCCTCCGAAGCTGCCGTCCGGGCCAGCGGTGCCGTTCCGGCCACGGTCGCCGTGCACGATGGCGCGCTCCTCGTCGGGCTGGAGATGGCTGCGCTCGAGGCGCTGGCGACCGCGCCCGCGGGATCTGTGCGCAAGGCCGCGCGCCCGTCGCTGGCCGTGGCCCTGGCCGAGGGCGGCTGGGCGGCCACGACCGTATCCGCGACGATGATCGCGGCCTACGCGGCGGGCATCCGGGTGTTCGCCACGGGCGGTATCGGCGGTGTGCACCGCGGCGCCCTCGGTGGGGGAGGGTCCGGCGGGCTGGGCGGCTCCGGCGCCTCCGGTGGGCGCGGCGCGGCCACCTTCGATATCTCGTCGGATCTCCAGGAGCTCGGGCGCACCGCGATGGCCGTCGTGTGCGCGGGCCCGAAGGCGATCCTCGACGTGCCGGCAACACTGGAGTATCTCGAGACCCTGGGCGTGCCGGTCATCACGGTCGGGCAGGCGACGCTGCCCGGGTTCTACGCCCGCTCGTCGGGGATCCGCTCGCCGTTCGCTGCCACTGACCTTGGAGCTGCCGCGGACATCGTCGCGGCGCATCTCGGGCTCGGGCTCGGCAGCGGCGTGCTCGTGTGCGTGCCCGTGCCAGAGGACGCGGCACTCCCCGATGACGTCGCCCGCTACGCGGTCGAACGCGCCGTCGCCGACGCCGCCGCGGCCGGAATCGATGGCCCCGCGCTCACGCCCTGGCTGCTCGCTCGTATCGCCGCGCTCACCGAAGGCGCGTCCATCCGCGCCAACACCGCCCTGATCGTCAACGACGCCCGCGTCGCCGGGCAGCTGGCCGTCCACCTTCGGGCCTGACCGGCCCATGGATCCCGCCGTCCCAGGGGACAGGGGTCGGAGGATGACCCGCGCCTGGTCGACCGATCGACGATAGGACCATGTGGTGGGAAGTCCCGCGCGGGCCACGGGCCCGGGATGGCAGGACCCGTCGACGCGACGGACGCCGCCCCGATGCCAGACTGCCAGGAGTCGTGGCACTACCCGGAGGCCATCGCCGTCGGGCTGTTCCTGGTCAGTGGGGTCGTCTATCCGCTCTCCGTGCTGCCCCCGGTCCTGCAGGTCGTGGGCATGCTCACACCGCTCACCTGGTGGATCAAGGGCCTCCGACATGCGGTCTTCCCGACCGACCCATCGTCCGTCGGCGGGGCGGGCAGCTCGTGGATGACCCTGACCGGGACCGCTGTCCCCGAGCCCCTGGTCATCGTGGCTGCCTTGCTGGCGACCGGGACGCTGGTTACACTCGCCGCCATCGGGGTCTTCCGGGTGAGTGAGCACCGCGCGAAAGAGCGCGGGCTGCTGGACCAGACCACCGGGTCCTGATCGGAGGAACGGTCCGCGATGCGCATCTATGAGGGCAGTCCGCGTCAGGACTTCGAGGAGGTGTTCCGCTCGATCGGGGCCTTCCTGGACCAACGCGGGATGAAGGACGTGCTCCTGGTGGAGGCGCCCGACGGATTCATCGTCCAGGGCCTCGTGACCTCGGGCACGAATACCGGGACATGGTCGGAATCGGTCGGGACGCAGGTCAAGGAGACGCTGACCTTCCTGGACGACGACATCGCCCGGTTCATGGAGGAGGCCACCGCCCGGCGCGGCAGCGCCCCGCCGATGCCGGCGCACCAGGCTGGCTACTACGAGACGGCGTTTCGCGTGCTCGGTCGATACATGGACGAGCAGAAGCCGCGCGACGTCTTCTTCTTCGAGCAGGACGGCGCGTTCGTCGTGCGCCTGCTGATGAGCGGCCAGGCCGGCAGCCGCCACGAACTTGCCGAATTCACCCGTGACGACATCACCTCGATGGTGTCCTCTGCGCCACGCCTGCGCCATCCGTCCCCAGCACCTGGCGCCGACTCCAGTACCAGCGCCTGAACTCGTCCCCGTATCGAAGAGGAGGTCCGTGCCATGAAGGCTCTCAAGACCGTCGCCGTCGCCCTCGGGATCACCCTGGGCGCGCTCATCGTCATCCCGCTCGTCGTGCTGGCCGGCCTGTTCGTCTGGCTGAAGCTGACCGAGGAAGCGGACGAGGAACTCCTCGAGCTCGATCGCGACGGCGTCTGATCGACCACGAACCGGGCCACGGGGACGACCCGCCGCCCGCTCCATCGACCAAGGCCAGCGTGCCCCAGACGCCCGCCGATCGACCGGCGGGCGTCGGTCTGTCCGGACGCGCCGGAGCGCACCTGACAGAGCTGGCGGTGCTCGCGGTGATGGTCGCGTGGGCCGGAAACTTCATCGTGGTCAAGGATGTGATCACGGTCCTGCCGCCGGTCGCGTTCACGTTCCTGCGCTACGCGCTCGCGTCCCTCGCGTTGCTCGGGTTGCTGCGCTGGAGCGAGGGGGCGATCCGCCTGCCGCGCCCTGAGACAGTGCGCATCATGGTCCTGGGCGGCCTGGGCTTCGGCGTGTACCAGATCCTCTGGACGGTCGGCCTCCAGACGATCCCCGCCGGCGATTCGTCGCTGCTCATCGCCGCCACCCCGGTGTTCACGGCGGTCGTGGCGGTGGGCATCCGCGCGGACACGCTGACGCCGACCAAGGCCCTGGGCGTGGCCCTGTCGTTCGTCGGGGTCGTGCTGGTCATCGCGGCCGGCGTGGGCATCGAGCTCGGCGGCTCGCCCGTGGGCCATGCGCTGACGCTCGCGGCCGCGGCCTGCTGGGCGACCTACACGGCCGTCGCTGCGCGGGTGCTGCGCCGCCACTCGCCGCTGGTCCTGACGACCTGGGCGTGGATAGGCGGCCCGCTCGCGCGGGCGCCCCTCGGGGTCGGGCAGCACCTGGCGCCCGGAGCCCGGGGCCCGGAGCAGGCCGCTGCGCTCGTGCCCATCGCGCTGGCCGTGGCCGACTCGGGGCTGCTCGCGGCGGCCTTCGCCAACGTGATCATCTTCAACGGCGTCCGCCTCCTCGGTCCGACCCGCATCACCGCGATGCAGTCGCTCGTCCCGGCGTTGGCGGTCGTGCTCGCCTTCCTGTTCCTGGCCGAGCCGATCCGCGCCGGACAGGTCGCGGGTGGGGCGATCATCGTGGCCGGGGTGGCTCTGACCCGCTTTGGATCGCGCCGGCCCACCTTCGTTCTACGGGCGATGCTGCGCCGATGACATCGGTCTCTCCGCCGATCCCGCCGCTCGATTCCGGCGCGCCGCCGCTGGCCATCCTCATCGATTACGACGGCACGATTTCGCTGACCGATGTGACCGACGAGGTCATGGCCGCGCACGTGCCCGGCGTCTGGGAGGAGGCCGCGGCGCTGTACGACGCCGGCCGGATGGGCTCGCGCCGGCTGATGGCCTGGGAGATGGACCTCGTCCGGGCCGACCCGGCGGCGCTCCTGGCGACGGCCGCCGAGCAGCCCCACGACGAGGGGTTCGTGCCGTTCGTGCGGCGCGCCCAGGCGGCCGGAATCCCGATCGAAATCGTGTCGGACGGGTTCGGGTTCTTCATCGAGCCCGCGCTGGCCCGGCTCGGCGTGCCGGAGCTCCCCGTGGTGACCGCCCGGACCACCTTCGTCGGCGACCGCGCCCGGATCGAGTTCCCGAATGGCCACCCGAGCTGCTTTGTATGCGGGACGTGCAAGCGGGCACGCGTCCTCGCCCATCGCGCGGCGGGTCGACGGGTCGTGTTCATCGG
>JANOTJ010000307.1:0-4313 GCA_031416295.1 Chloroflexota bacterium | reverse complement strand
TCCAGGTCCGGTTGCGCGCCGCCGTGCGAGAGCACGACCCGCGTCACCCCGGCGCCGACGAGCTCCCCGACCAGCTGCTCCAGCGACGGCGCCGCCGCCCGCTTCCAGGGAAATGCGGCGAGCCGTTCTGGCCGCGGATCGAGTCCGACCGCGAGCCAGTCGCCGGCCACCTCGAGACAGGCTCGCAGGTCGTCGGGCCGGTCGGCGATGGCCGTGGTCAGGACCACGCGCGTCGCCCCGGCCGCGAAGGCCAGGCGGATACCTTCGGCACTGTCCACCCCACCGGCGAGCTGGATCGGCACGGCCGAGCGCGAGGCCACCGCGCCCACGGCGTCCAGGTTGGCCGGCGCTCCCGAGACCGCGCCATCGAAGTCCACGAGGTGGATGAGCTTCGCGCCGCTCGCCACGAGTCGCTCCACGATCCGCTCGGGGCGATCGGTCGGGGCGCCCACGCCGGTCGCGGCGCCGGGCCAGAAGACGATTCGCGAGCGGCCGCCGGCGAGATCGATGGCCGGGATGATCAGCTCCGGCTCAGCGCCCCCCGCCCTCGCCGGCGAGCAGGCGCCGGTGGAAGCTGATGGGCAGGGAACCGTTGCGCAGCAGCGTGTCGTGGAAGTCGCGCAGCCGGAACGAATCCCCGAGTCGCCGCTGTTCGTCCGCCCGCAGGCCGAGCAGGAGCGTCCTGCCCAGCAGGTAGGACAGCGGGTAGGTCGGGCGGTAGGTGTACCAGCCGACCTCGGCTTCGGCGTTCGCCCGTTCGAAGCCCGTGTGCTCGACCAGGAAGTCGATGGCTTCCTCGATGGTCAGCTCGCCACGGTGCATGCGCACGTCGAGGATGATCCGGCAGGCCCGCCAGATCGCGTCGGTGTGGACGACAAGGCGGAACTTCGCCTCGGCGTCGAAGCCGTGCTCGCGCATCATCAGCTCGCTGTACATGCCCCACCCCTCGACGAACTCGGGCGCGTCGGTGAGCAGGCGGGTCAGCGACGGATGGCGCCGGGCGACATCGAGCTGGAGGTGGTGCCCGGGATAGGCCTCGTGGATGCTGGTGTTGCTGATGGCCGCGAAGTTGTGCTCGCGCATCGCGTGCGGGTCGTTGCCCACGGACGGTGTGACGATGTAGATGCCGATCGGATCCCGATCGAAGTTCGCCGGCGGGAAGTAGGCTGCGAAGGGCGCGACCCGGCGCAGGTACTCGGGCGTCTCGATGACCTCGATGCGCTCGTCCTCGGGCACGGTCACGAGGTCGCGCTCGATCAGGAAGGCTCGCGCGCGATGCATCGCGTCGCGATAGCCGTGGAGCGCGGCCGCGAAGTCCGTCGGCTTATCGGACTTCACGCGATCGACGACGTCGGCCTCGCTGGCATTCGGATCGATCTCCCGGGCGACCGCCACGCGGGCTGCCGTCTCCTGGGCCAGCTGCTCTAAGCCGAGGGCCAGGATCGCGTCCGCATCCAGGCCGTCGAATGCGCGGTGCGCGACGATCGCGTCGTGGTGCTCGCGACCGACCGGCCAATCGTCGGTGCCGTCGCCCAGACGGTCCTCGAGGTACGTGCCGTACAGCTCGACCGCGATCCGGGCCGAGTCGCTGGCGCGCTGGAGGCGCCGGCGCTCGGCCGCGCCGAAGGCCGGGCTCGCGGCGGCCGGCGTATCGGCGGCGGCCAGGATCTCGTCGAGGAATGCCGGCAATTCCGCGGCGGCCTCGATCTCCACGGCCTGCCACGGCCGGACCTGGGCCACCGTTGCGCGGGTCTTGGCTTCCTCGAGGTAGGTCGTGGACGCCTCGAGCCGCCCGGCGATGGCCGCCAGGCGCTCGCCCAGCGGCGCGTGATCGCGCGCGAAGAGCAGGAACAGGCTGTCGCCGATGGTGTCCATGGCCAGCGAGCGGCGCTCCCAGATGCGGATGACGTCGAGGTCGAGCACGGAGCGGCGGACGTTGTGCAGCTCGAGGTCGCGCTCGAAGCGCACCGACGCTGACAGGGCGGTCGGGTCCAGGGCCTCGATCGCGGTCAGGTGGACGCGCTCCGCATCGAGCTCGGCGAGGATCGCCTCGCGCCCGCCGTCGCCCAGGGAGTCATCGTGATCGTGGATGCCCACGGCCGTGGCCAGCACCGGATCGGCTGCCAGCAGCCGGCGGACGCGCGCCTCGACGAGGTCGTGGAACGTCCCGTCCAGCGGTCCGCGATCCGGGGCCTCGGTGGGGCGTGGCAGGTCGTAGGCGTCGGGGGCCATGGTCACAGGGTGTCGATCTCCAGATGCTGAGCGCGGACCGCTGCGCAGGTCCAGGGCGTCAGACCGAGGCGGCCGCCGGTTCGGTTACGGTTCGTCGGCTACGGGACTCGCCCAGTGCGGCGCGCACGGCGGCGATGGTCGTGTCGATATCGGCAGCCGAGACCGGGTGATGGGTGGCCGCGCGAATCTGCCCGTGGGCATACTCGGTCATCAGCACGTTTCGTGCCCGGAGTTCGGCCAGGAACGAGGCTCGCTCGCGGTCCACCTTGAACAGCACGAAATTGGTGGCCACCCGGCCGGGGTCCAGGCGCCCGGGCGAAGGCTGGGCGATCCCGCCCGCGCTGCCGATGCCCTCCAGGTCGGCGATCCCCTCCGCGAGGCGGCGGGCGTTGGCGTGGTCGTCGACGAGCCGATCGATCATGCCCGCGTCCCCGTCCTGGAGGGCGACCAGACCGGCCGCGGCGAGGACGCCCGCCTGGCGCATCCCGCCGCCGACCATCTTGCGCGCCCGGCGAGCTTTGGCGATGACGGCCCGCGTGCCGACGACCACGGAGCCGACGGGGCAGCCCAGGCCCTTGGACAGGCAGAACGTGACGGTATCGGCGGGTCCGGCAAGATCGATGGCGGTCACCCCAGCCCCGCGCTGGGCCACGACGGCGTTCCAGAGCCGCGCCCCATCGATGTGGAAGGCGACGCCGCCCTCGCGCGCGATCGCCGCGACGGCCCGCGTGTAGGCGGGCGTGAGGGGCTGGCCCATCGAGTGGGCATGGGTGTTCTCGATGGTGATGAGCCCGCTGATCGGCTCGTGGACGTCGGTCGGATCGCGGAAGGCGGCCCGGATGTCGTCGAGGTCGAGCGTGCCATCGGCGCGATCGGCCAGGGTCCGTGCGCTGGCCCCGACGATGACCGCGTGTCCGGCGGCCTCATCGATGACCAGATGGTGCTCGCGGCCGGCGATGAGTTCCTGGCCGCGCGCGAGGTGGGCCATCTGGGCCACGAGGTTGCCCATCGTGCCGCTGGCCACGAAGAGTCCGGCCTCCTTGCCGAGCAGGTCCGCGGCGCGTGCCTCGAGCGCGTTGACGGTCGGGTCGTCGCCCAGGACGTCGTCGCCCAGGTCGGCCGCAGCCATCGCCCGGCGCATCGCGTCGGTGGGCATCGTGACCGTGTCGGAACGGAGGTCGATGGGCTGTTCTGGCATGCTCCCCAGAGTATGGCGGATAGCGGACAACCGTCGACGCCTCTGCTATAGTCCGGCCTCGCCGCAACTGGACCCGTGGTGTAGCGGCCCAACATGCCAGCCTGTCACGCTGGAGATCGCCGGTTCGAATCCGGTCGGGTCCGCCAATCCCCTGCTTTTCCCGACGCCCCGTCCGCCCGCCCGGACGGGGCGTCATCTCGTCCCGGAGCTCGTCTCTGCCACAATCCGACCTGTGAAACGCGGCCCGCTGCTCGTCGTCCTCGGCCTCCTGGCGATGGCCGTCGCCGTGCCCATGAGCGGCGGCGAGCTCGGCTTCGGGCAGGGTGCTTCGCCGGGCCCATCTGGCGCATCAGGCACGTCGGGCGCCACCGGGGCGAGCGCATCGGACACGGCCGTGACGCCCACCGACGGGATTGCGACGCCCGCGACCGGCGGATCGCCCACGCCCGCGACGTCGCCCGCGACCCCGACGTCGCCCACACCCGCGACCCCGCCCCCGACGCAGACCCCGGTCGCCCTGATGGACGTCGCGATCGTGCCGGTGACCCATTTCCGGGCCACGAGGACGGCTACGAATCGGGCCGAGGTCTCGGCCGTGCTGGCCGGAACGAGCAAGCGCTACGAGGCCATCGAGCTCGTCGAGGCCGACGCGGACGCCATCCTCGCCGCCCTCGGCGAAGCGCGACCGGCCGATCCGGCCCGACTCGTCCTGGCCGCCGATGCGCCGGCGCTCACGGCGGACCTGCCCGACCATCGCAAGCGGCTGGCGTTCCTGCGCGCGGACCAGGTGACGCCGGCCGTGCGTGCCCTGGCCTGGGGCGAACGGACGCTCTTCGGCGTGGACCGCATCACGGACCCCGGGGACTGGCGCCTGACCGCCCAG
>JANOTJ010000306.1:0-2590 GCA_031416295.1 Chloroflexota bacterium | reverse complement strand
CGATGGCCGTCGGCTGCTCATCGGGCGGCAGCGCCTCGACCTGCTCGCGCGTGGTCACGCCGGTCAGCATGAAGATGCACCGGGCGCCAACGGCCCGCGCCGCTGCGAGGTCCGTGCCGATCCCGTCGCCGATCATGATCGCCTCGCTGGCGCGCCGCCCCACCGCCTCCGCGGCCAGTTCCAGGAGCAGTGGCGCGGGTTTCCCGACGGACAGTGGCACAACCCCCGTCGCGGCCTCGACCGCGGCCGCGACCGCACCGGCGCCCGGCTGGAGGCCGCGTTCCGTCGGGTAGACCGGATCCCGGTTGGTGGCGATGAAGCGGGCGCCGGCACGCACGCAGTCGGCGGCCGCGGCCAGACGCAGGTAGGTCAACGCGGGATCCAGCCCCGTGACCACCGCATCGGGCGCACCGGCGGCCGCCCAGCCATCGATGCCCTCCTGGGCCATGCGCGTCGCGGCGTAGCCCGCGGTCACCACGTCCAGGCCCACATCACGCAGCTCGCGCTCCAGGCCCATCGCACCGAGGACGAGCACGCGGCGCACGCCCGGGACGTGATCGCGCAGGTGCAACGCGGTCGCGCGCGCGGAGGACACCACGGTATCGGCCGTGATCGGCGCGCCCATGGCGGTCAGGCGGGTCACGTAGTCGCCGCGGTAGTGCATCGAGTTATTGGTCACGTACACGATGTCATCGCCAAGGGCCGCCCGGGTGGTGAGGACGGCGGCGACCCCCGGGACCGGCTCTGATCCGCGGTAGACGACGCCATCGAGATCGACGAGGAGGAGCAGGCTCATGGGCTCGATCGTAGCCGCTCTGTGCCCAGTCCGAGCCCCAGGGTCCGGCCATCGCCGCCGACGGGCGTACGATGCGCCCGTGACCAGCCTCCCCCGCGACCCCTTCGTCGGCACCGAGCGCCTGCTCATCGACGGTTCGAACCTGCTTGGCGTCATGGCTCGCGCGGCCGCGGCGCAGCCATCGAGCGCGCTGATCGGCCGCCTGCGCGCCGTGGCGCCCGCAACCGTCGCCATCGAAGTCGTCTTCGACGGACCGCCCGACCACGGCCTGCGCGGCAACAAGATCGCCCCAGGGCTCACCGTGCGCCATTCCGGCCGGCGCTCGGCGGACGCGCTGCTCATCGATCTTGTCGACCAGGAGCGCATCCGAAACGGCCCGTCGGGCGCGGCGACGCTGCTGATCGTGACCGACGACAACGACCTTCGACGCGCGCTGCGCGCGGCCGGCGCCCGGGTGGCCGGGACGACCTGGCTCGTCGGCCGCCTGGATCGGCCCCATCGCCCGACGGTCACGACCATCGGCAATCGGCGGCCACCACGGCCGAGCGCCGCTTCGGGTGGGTCAGGCGGTTCGGGCGCAGCGGGTGGTCCGGGCGGGTCGGTCGCATCCGGCGCAGGCTCGTCGCAGGGCGGTGACGACGACGCGTCGGAGCGCACACCGTGGAAGCCCGGCCGGGGCGCAACCGTCAAACGCGGCAACCCGCGCCGTCGGCCGTCGTCATCCTCGGGTAGGATGCCGTCGTGAGCCTCATCGACACGCTCAACGAGTCCTGGAACGGGCTGCTCGACCTCCTGGCGCAGTTCGTCATCCCGGACTGGGGCGCCCTCATCGACCTGCTGCCGGTGTTCATCTTCCTGGGCGTGGTCGGGCCGCTGGTCACGCTCATGCCCCTGGTCATCCTCGTCTACCAGGCGCGCAAGCCGCGCGTCAGGACCACGATCGTGGAGGGCCCGCGGGCCGCGCCGATCGGTGCCGATGGCGAGCCCGTCTTCCCGGTCGGGCTACCCTACTGTCGACGCGACTCGCTCATCTTCACGTCGGACACGATGCGCTGCGGCCAGTGTCACGACGACCTGTCCGTGATCTGTCCGATGTGCTCGCTGGGTCGCACGGCGCTGATCGACACGTGCGCCAACTGCGGCCTCGTCCTGAAGGTCCAGCCACGGACCGTCATCGTCCATGCGTCGAGCGGGCCAAGGCCCGGCGGCGCAGCCGTCGCCTAGGCAACCAGCAGTCCATAGGCAACCAGAATCCCGTCCCACGCGTCCTGAGGCCCAGACATGGCGGAAACGTCTTCGATCCTGTTCTCCATCGGCGTCATCCTCGTGGCCCTGGGCTTCGCCGCCCACGTCGGCCACGCGGTGATGCTGGCAAATGGCCGGCGGGCACTCCCGGTCCTGGCCATCGCGAGCAGTCGCCAGGCGGCCTACGCGGGCATCGTCACGGGCTCGTTCGTCGCCAGCCAGGCCCATTCCGCCGCGTCCGGTCCGACCTTGGCCGCGTCGCCCAGTCCGCTGACCCGAGCCGCCGCGGGGCTGACCTGGCTGGCCATCGCGGCGCTCGGCGCGTCGCTCGTGCTGCGGGGCATCGTCGTCGGCCGCGGCCCCTGGGGCAACATGTTCGAGTTCACGGTCGCGTTCTCGTTCTCGATAGTCGCCGGCTATTCGATCCTGGCGCGCCGCTACGCGATCCGGGTGATCGGGTTCATCCCGACCGGGGTGGCCCTTGCCCTGCTGCTGTACGCGTCCTCGCTGCCGAGCGACATCGAGCCGCTCGTGCCGGCCCTCCAGAAC
>JANOTJ010000305.1:0-3382 GCA_031416295.1 Chloroflexota bacterium | reverse complement strand
TGGGCGTGATCGCCCGTCCACTCGCAGCCATCGATGTCGGGCTCGCGATCTGGGTCGTGGCGTGCTGGTCGGCACTGCTCGGCACTATGGCCTACCTCGTCGACCGGGTCGGGCTCCCGGCCGTCGTGGTCTGCATCCTGCTGAGCCTCTCGATCGGGGAGCAGCTGGCGGCCGGGAACGTTGCGTCGTTCTTCCCGCTCCTGCTGCTGGTGGCCTGGAAGACGCGCGACGGCCCGGTCGCGGGGATCGCCATCGGCCTGATGGCGGCGGCCAAGCTCGCGCCGATCGGCCTCGCCGGGTGGCTGGTCGGCCTCCGGAACTGGCGAGCTGTGGCCGCCTTGGCCGTCACGCTGGGTACCGCGGGCTTCGCGTGTCTCATCTTCGCTGGCTGGGTGAACACCATCGATTACCTGCGCGTGCTGTCCACGGTCGGCCCATCGACCTTCAGCGTGTCCAGCGCGCTAGGGGTCTCATGGGCTAGTTACGCGGTACTCGTGGGGGGGAGTCTGTTGTCGATCGCGACCGCACGATGGCCTCGGATCTCGTTCATCGTGGGCATCCTTGCCATGACCTTCGGCACGCCCGCGTTGTACTGGTCCGGCTTCGTCGCCCTCCTGGGCGTCCTGGCCCCATTCACCGACTCGGCAGCATTCGCGAGGTTCCGGATGCTGCCAGGCAGGAGCCCAGCCTGACATGGTGGATCCCATCGTCGCCGTGATCGTGCCCGCCCTCAACGAGGCGGGCAAGATCGGTCGTGTCCTCCAGAAGATGCCCGACGACCCGCGGTTCGAGGTCATCGTGGTGGACGACGGCTCCACCGACGGGACCGGGGACGAGGCGCGCGCCAATGGCGCGGCCCTGGTGATCCGGCACGAGGTCCGGCAGGGTGTCGGGGCCGCGATCCGCGACGGCTGGCTCGCCGGCGTCGCGCGCGGTCGGCCGTACCTGGCGCTCCTGTCCGGCGACGACCAGCACGAACCCGAAGAACTCGTGGCGGCATTCGAGGCGTTGACACGGGCCGGCGCGGACTACGTGCAGGGCTCTCGGTGGCTGCCTGGCGGGCGCGTTATCGGCGGCAACCCAGGCCGTCAGCGCGGCACGCGAATCTACTCGACGGCCTTCAGCCTCCTCTCCGGACGACGGGTCACCGATGCCACCAATGGATTCCGGATCTTCCGCTCCGAGATCCTGGCCGATCCACGGCTGGATATCAGCCAGTCCTGGCTCGAAAGCTACGACCTGGAGCCGTATGTCCTCTACAAGGCGATCACGTTGCGATATCGCGTGATCGATCATCCGGTCACGGTGGTCTATCACCAAGCCGAGTCATACACGAAGATGCGGGGCATCAAGGACTGGTGGCGGCTCTTCCGGCCAGCCCTGCTGCTTCGCCTGAGGGTGAAACGATGATCAATCTGGCACAGTCCTTCGGCGCTCGTCGTGTCCTGGTGACTGGCGGCGCTGGCTTCGTCGGCTCGGCCGTCACCCGTCGGCTCGTCGACGCCGGAGCGCAGGTGACCGTGCTCGATGACTTGTTCACCGGAAAGGCAGAATCCGTCCCCGTCGGAGCGCGTCTCATCACCGGATCCGTGACCGACGCCGACCTCGTGGATGAACTCGTCGCCGACCACAGCCTGGTGCTGCACCTGGCCGCCCGAAACATCATCGCCTCGACGGCCAACCCTCTCGATGACTACGCCACCAACATCGGCGGCACCCTGAACATCCTGCTCGCGGCGCGCAAGTCGAAGGTGGATCGGGTCGTGTACTCGTCGTCCGCCTCCGTGTACGGGAACCCCCGGACGATCCCGATCAACGAGGACGATCCGCTGTGGACGCTCTCGCCGTATGCCGTCAGCAAGCTCGGGGGCGAGAACTACTGCACGGCCTTCTCCGAAAGCTATGGACTGCGCGTTGCGACGGTTCGCTTCTCGAATGTGTACGGACCCGGGCAGCGCCCGGACAACCCGTATTGCGGCGTCGTGTCCAAGTTCCTGGTCGAGGCGTATCACGGCCGACCCATCTCCGTCCACGGTGACGGTGAGCAGACGCGCGACTACACCTACATCGACGACGCCGTCGAGGCGACGCTCGCCGCCGCGGTCCACCCGCGGGCTGAAGGCGAGGTGTTCAACGTCGGAACCGGGATCGAGACCTCCGTCAACGGGCTCGCCAGCGCCATCGGGCGGGCCCTTGGGGTCGAGGTGGACGTTCGCCGTGTGGACCGCCGCGATATCGACAACATCAGGCGCCGAGTCGTGAACATCGAGAAGATCCGCCGGATGCTCCGTTGGACCCCGCAATGGACCCTTGATCGCGGCCTCGCCGAGACGGCGACATGGTTCCGCGCATCATCCTTCGCCCGCGCTGAAGGTGCGGAGGAGGCCGCGCCCGCGGACCCAGTACGTGGGTGAGCTCCACCTGGCGATCGGCTTGGCGCGGAAGTGACCGACAACATGCCTGAGATGTACAAGCATCGATTCGACGAGCGCGAAGTCAGCGCCAAGGACGCGGTCTGGCAGGAGATCGTGGCGTACCTCCAGCGTTTCGTCCAGGAAGATGCACCGCTGCTGGACATCGCCTGTGACCGGGGGCACTTCATCCGTCACGCGCGAGCCGCCGAGCGCTGGGCCACCGACATCCGCGACGTCTCGACAGCCCTGACGCCGGACATCCGCTTCGTCCAGGCATCCGGACTGGAGCTCCAGGCGACGCTGCCGACGGCATACTTTGGCACGATCTTCATGAGCAATTACCTGGAGCACCTGGAGTCTGGGGAGGCCGTCATCGAACAGCTGCGGGTCGCCCGGACCCTTGCTCGGCCGGGCGGTCGGGTCGTCATCTTGCAGCCCAACATCCGTCTCGTGGGACCGCGCTACTGGGACTTTATCGATCATCGTGTCGCCTTGACTGAGCGCAGCCTCGTGGAAGCTGCGGAGCTCGCCGGCCTGCGCACGGTCAAGCTCGTGACGCGGTTCCTGCCCTACTCGACCAAGGGCCGGCTTCCGGCAGACCGACGGCTGGTGCGCGCGTACCTTGCGTTTCCGCCGGCCTGGTGGCTGCTCGGCCGTCAGACCTTGTATGTCGGCGAGGCCGTCGCATGACCAAGCATGAGCTGTCCGTCGTGATGCCGGTCTTCAAGGAAGGCGAGGCGGTCGAGCCCGTGCTTCGGGCGATGACCGCAGCGGTCAGCGCGCCGCACGAGATCATCGTCGTCTACGACTTCGACGAGGATCCGACCGTCCCCGTCATCGAGCGCCTGGCGGCAGAGCTGCCGACCATCCGTGGCCTTCGCAACGACCTCGGTCGCGGTGTGCTCAACGCGATGAAGGCGGGCATCGCGGCCTCGAGCGGCGAGTACATCCTCATCTCCATGTCCGAT
>JANOTJ010000304.1:0-6351 GCA_031416295.1 Chloroflexota bacterium | reverse complement strand
TCGTCGAGGACGGACTTCGTGGCGGCATCGTCGGCCGTGGTCATGATCACGTGCCCGGAGTCGCCGATGCTCCCGCCGCCGATGGCGCGCAGGTCGATGCCGCGGGCGGCCAGCGCCTCGGCGAGCGACGCCATCGCACCCGGCTCGTTCTTCAACTGGACGACGAACTGGTTGGCCATGTGGCTTCAGGTCCTCCGTGGCGGCTTGGCCACGGATTCTATCCGCCTCTGCTACGGTCCGGGCCATGATCGCTCCGAGCCTGCCGTCGGGCGTCCTTGGCGCCCTCGATGCACCGACCCCTGGCGAGCGCATCGCCATCGGCGCGGCCGGGATCCCGTGGTCGGCCCTGTGCTGGGGTGAGCCCGCGGCGCGGCCACTGCTGTTGATCCACGGTGTGACCTCGTCCGCGGCCAGCTGGTGGCGGGTCGGGCCGGCGCTCGCGGCATCCGGGCGACGGGTGCTCGCCGTGGACCTGCCCGGGCACGGCCGTACCGGCCACTGGCTGGGGCATCACCGATTCCGCGACAACGCCGCCGATGTAACCACGTTCGCCCAGACCGCAGGGCTCGCCACGGACGACCTCCAGGTGATCGGCCACAGCTGGGGCGCGATGACCGCCGCGGCTCTGCCCGTCGCAGGCCTCCGGCCGGCGACGATCGTGCTGCTGGACCCACCGGCTGTGCCCCATGCGTTCATCTCGGCGATGGCCGCGGATGCCGACCTGCGAACCTTCGACGACCTCGATGAGGCGCGAGCGGCCGTGCGCCGCGGCAATTCGGGCTGGCATGACGGCGACATCGAAGCGAAAGCCGAGGCCCTCACCCAGCTCGACGAGGCCGCCGCGCATTCCGTGGTGCTGGACAACGGTGACTGGGACGGTGGCCTCGCGGATCTCGGCGACCCGGCCGCGGCCGGGATCCCGGTGTGGGTCGTGCGTGGCGACCCCACCACGGGCGGCTACTTCCCAGATTCCTGGCTGCCGGCCTTCGAGGCGCGCCTTGGCCCGGGCCGCATCCAGACCATCCGTGGCGGCCCGCACTCGCCCCAGCGCACCCATCCGCTTGAGACGACGGCCGCCCTCCTGGCCGGCTTGGAGGCCTGACTCGGCTGGCCCGACGGCGCCCGACTCCGACCGACGGCGCTCGCCGCCGCGCACCTCGGCCGCGGCGCAAGCCTCAGATGCACATTCCGCACAGCCGTGCGGGATCGCTCGCCCAGATCGACACGGATGTCCGTGTGGGGATCGATCCACGAGGCGTTCGTCGGGAATGTGCATCTACGGCTTGCGCGGGAGCGGTTCGGCCGGGTGGCGGCTTGCGCGGGAGCGGGTCGGAGCGCGGGTCAGGCTACGCGGATGGCCATCGCACGACGATACGCATCCACGTAGCGTGGCGCGGACCCCGTGACCCAGTCGAAGTCCACGGCCATCCCGCGGTCCAGGACCGCCTCCCACCGTGCCTCGCCGGCGGCCCGCATTGCAGCAGCCCGGTCGCAGGCTGCGAGGAGCGCCTCGGCGGTCGGCTCGTCGAAGACGAACCCGGTGCCCATCGAGGGCGACAGCGTCGCGTCCACGACGGTATCGGCGAGGCCGCCGGTCCGATGGACGATGGGCGGCGTGCCGTAGCGCAGGGCGATCATCTGGCCCTGACCGCACGGCTCGAAGCGTGAGGGCATGGCGAATGCGTCCGACCCGGCATAGATGCGCCTGGCCATCACACGGTCGAACCGCTCGACGAAGGCGACCTTGCCAGGCGACGCCGCGGCCAGGGCGCGAAACGGGTCGGCCAGGGACGCGGGACCGGACCCCTGGACGATCAGCCGCCAGCCGCGGGCCAGCAGCGCGGGGGCGGCGGCGAAGAGCAGGTCGAAGCCCTTCTGCGGGTCCAGCCGCCCGATCATCCCGAGCACCGGCCCGCGATCGGTCGGGTCCATCCCGTTGCGCTCGAGCAGGTCCGCTCGACAGATAGCCTTGCCCGAGCGGTCCGCGCGGAAGTACGGTGCGGCGATGAGGTCGTCCGTGGCCGGATCCCAGACCGTGGTGTCAAGGCCGTTGAGGATCCCGATGAAGCGGTCTCCACGCGAGCGCAGCAGGCCGTCGAGACCCATCCCGAAGTCGGGCGTCAGGGCCTCGGCCGCGTAGCCTGGGGAGACGGTGTTGACGAGATCGGCGCCCTCGATGCCGGCCGCCAGCAGATCGATGCCGTCGGGGTTCTGCCCGGGCGCCGCGCCGCCCGGCAGCAGACCGAGTTGCGCCAGCGCCGGGTTCCCGACCCAACCGTGGTAGGCGAGGTTGTGCAGGGTCATGACCATGGCCGCACGGCCGATGACCGGGTCGTCGGCATAGCGCAGATCGCGGAACACGGCCGCGGGACCAGCCTGCCAGTCATGCAGATGGATGACATCGATGGGCCGGGCATCGGCCCGCAGAGCCTCCAGGGCGGCGCGGCAGTACAGCCCGAAGCGCCAGGCGTTGTCCGCGTAGTCAGCGCTGCCGTCGCCGTACAGCGCGGCTCGGTCGAAGGCGGCGGGATGATCGATCAGGCGCAGTCGATAGCCGTTGACCTCCGCGGACGTGATCGCGATGTCGCTGACCCCGGCCGGTGCCCGCGGATCCGGCACGCGCACGATGGTCGCCTCCGCGCCCGACGCGTCGTTGGGCAGCTCCGGCACGCCCCGGTAGCGCGGCAGGAACACATCCACCGGGCCCTCGATGTCCTCGACGGACAGTCGGCCGAGCGCTCGAGCGAGGGCGTCGACCACGTCGGCCAGGCCGCCGGTCTTGGCCCACGGCTCGCATTCGGAGGCGAGCATCGCGATGCGCATTCCCATGGTCCGCATGGTAAACGCCATCGTGGCCGCGACCCGAGCCGATTCGCCATCGTGGCCGCGACCCGAGCCGATTCGGCGGCTTGGCCTCAACCGGTTCATGCTCCCGCCGACCCGGTATCATGCGCGGCCTATGGACCCCGTCCACATCCCTTCCGTGCCGGTGGGCAGCTTCCCCCTGCCGCCGCGTCTGGAGGGCCTGCGTCGACTCGCGTACAACATCCACTGGGCCTGGAGTCCGCGGACCCGCAACCTGTGGAGCCTCATCGACCGGACGGCCTGGACGCGCTACCGGAACCCGATCCCGGTGATCAGCGGCCCGACCGAGTGGTCCCGCCTCCTCGACGACGAGAAGTTCCTGGCCGAGTACCACGACGCCCTCGCGGAATTCGACCAGTACATGGCCAACGGCTCCGATCACTGGTTCCAGCGCAAGTTCGGTGACCAGCTGCGTGGGCCGATCGCCTACTTCTGTGCGGAATACGGCGTCCACGAGTCGCTGGGCATCTACTCGGGCGGGCTGGGCGTGCTCGCCGGCGACCACATGAAATCGGCCAGCGACATGGCCCTGCCGGTCATCGGCGTCGGTCTCCTCTACCGCAAGGGCTACTTCCGCCAGTCGATCGACGCCGACGGGCACCAGGAGCACAACTACCCCGACTACGATCTCGCCCGACTGCCCCTGTCGCGCGTCCAGGACGAGAACGGGCTGCCCCTCACGATCACCGTGGAACTGCCCGGTCGTGACCTCGCGGTCGCGGTCTGGCTCGCCCAGGTCGGCCGCGTCCCGGTCCTCCTGCTCGACACGGACGTGGCGGAGAACGCGGTCGAGGACCGCCCGATCACCCACATCCTGTATGTGCGCGGACGCGAGATGCGGCTCCACCAGGAGCTCGTACTGGGCATCGGCGGGGTCCGGGCCATCCGGGCACTCGGCCTCTCCCCGGCGGTCTGGCACCTCAATGAGGGCCATTCGGCGTTCCTGCTCGCTGAGCGCGCCCGCGAGTACGTCGCCGCGGGATCGGAGCTCGAGGACGCCTGGTCCAGGGTCCGGCGCGACAGTGTATTCACCATCCACACCCCAGTCTCCGCCGGCAACGAACGCTTCGACACGGACCTCGTGCGCCGGGTCGCGGGTCCGCTGCTCGAGGACGGCGGGGTCGCGATCGAGCGCGTGCTCGATCTCGGGCTCGGGATGGACGGCGACCGCGGCCAGTTCGATATGACCGCGTTCAGCCTGCGCCTGACCAATGGGGCGAATGCCGTCAGCCAGCTCCACGCCGAGACGGCCAACGGCACATGGCAGGGCGTCACGGATCACCCGATCCTGGGCGTGACCAACGGCATCCACGGGCCGAGCTGGGTCGGCCAGCCCATCGTCGAGCTGCTTGCCCGGCGCCTGGACGCGGACCTCGACGCGCTCGATGCGGGCAGTCGCCAGGACCCGTTCTGGGACCAGCTCGGCCGCATCCCGGACGGCGAACTGTGGGAAGCGCACCTGCGCCAGAAGCGCGAACTGGCGATCTTCGTCCACCGCCGGCTGCGTTCGCAGTTCGCCCGCCATGGGGAGGCGCCCGCGGTCCTCGCCGAGCTTGAGCAGGCGCTCGATCCGGCCGTGATGACCATCGGCTTCGCCCGCCGGTTCGCGACGTACAAGCGGGCGGGGCTGCTGTTCACCGATCTCGACCGGCTGGCGGGACTGCTGTGGGACGCGGATCGACCGGTCCAGATCGTCTTCGCCGGCAAGGCCCACCCGGCGGACCGGCCAGGGCAGCGGGTGATCCAGGAGATCTTCCAGCTCTCGCGGTCGCCCAAGCTGCGCGGCCGCGTGTTCATCCTTGAGGACTACGACATCCGGGTAGGGCGCTACCTCGTGCAGGGCGTGGACGTCTGGCTGAACAACCCGCGCCGACCCCTGGAAGCGTCGGGGACGTCCGGGATGAAGGCGGCCCAGAACGGCGTGCCGAACATCAGCGTCCTCGACGGCTGGTGGGACGAGGGCTACCTCGGCGACAACGGCTGGGCCATCGGCAGTCGCGAGATGAACCCTGACGAGGCGGCCCAGGACTGGGCCGATGCCCAGGACCTGTACCACCTCCTCGAGACGGACCTCATCCCGCGCTACTACGAACGCCCGCCCAACGGCGTGCCACCGCGCTGGGTGGAGGTCATGCGCCGCTCGATGGCGACCGCGCTCTGGCAGTTCTCCACGACGCGCATGCTCCAGGAATACACGGAGCTCCTGTACCTGCCGGCCGCCGGTGTCGAGGTGCCCTCGAGGGTCGTCCAGCCGATCATCACGGAGGCAGGCTGACCGCGCCGTGGCACCGCGCATCTCGCTCGCGCTGACCCTTCACAACCATCAACCGGTCGGTAACTTCGGGTGGGTCTTCGCCGAGGTCCACGACCAGGCCTACCTGCCGATGGTGGCGGCCCTGGAACGGCACCCGGGTGTCCGACTCTCGCTCCACTACACGGGTCCGCTGCTCCAGTGGTTCGCTGCCGAGCGCCCGGACTTCCTGGCCCGCCTGCGCGTCCTGGCCGATCGCGGGCAGGTCGAGATCCTGGGCGGTGGCTACTACGAACCGGTGCTGGCCTCCCTGCCCGAGCGCGATCGCATCGGGCAGCTCCGGCGCATGGCCGACGAGCTGGAGCGCGACTTCGGCCGACGACCGCAGGGCGCCTGGCTGGCGGAACGCGTCTGGGAACCGGACCTGCCGACCTCGCTGGTGGCCGCGGGCTACCAGTGGACGATCCTGGACGATGCCCACTTCCGGGCCGCGGCCATCCCCGAGGAAGACCTCTGGGGCCCATACACGACCGAGGACCAGGGCCACCTGCTGCGCGTCTTCGGGACGGAGCAGGGGTTGCGCTACCGGATCCCGTTCCGTGACGTGGAGGACGTCATCGGCTATCTGCGCGACCACGCCACCGAGGCCGGCGATCGGGTCGGGATGATGGGCGACGACGGCGAGAAGTTCGGCGCCTGGCCCACGACCTGGGAGCACTGCTGGGGCGAGGGACGCTGGGTGGAGCGCTTCTTCAAGGCGCTCGAGGCCAATGCCGACTGGCTGACCACGACGACCCCGACCGCCTGGCTCGCCGAGCACCCGCCGATCGGCCGCGTGTACGTCCCGACGGGGTCCTACGCGGAGATGGGTGAATGGGCCCTGCCCGCCAGCGAGAGCCTTGTCTACTCCGATGTGCTGCACCGCGCCCAGGCGGAACGGCGACCAGAGGCGCGCTGGCTGCGCGGCGCGTTCTGGCGCAATTTCCAGATCAGGTACCGCGAGATCAACGACCTGCACAAGCAGATGCTGCGAGTCTCCAATGCCGTCCACGCCATGACGGCCTCAGCCGACCGCGATCTGGCCATGGACCACCTCTACCAGGGCCAGTCCAACGACTGCTACTGGCACGGCCTGTTCGGCGGGATCTATATCAGCCACATGCGTCTCGCCACGTACGAGCACCTCATCGCGGCCGAGGACCTCGCCGAGACCGTGGCCGGCACGCTCGTCGCCG
>JANOTJ010000303.1:0-8576 GCA_031416295.1 Chloroflexota bacterium | reverse complement strand
CGAGATCCGCCTGTCGGCCGGCGCCGGCTTCATCACGCCCATCTGCGGCGATATGCGCACGATGCCGGGCCTGCCCAGCAAGCCGGGCGGCGAGAACATCGACATCGACGCCGACGGCAACGTCGTGGGCCTGTTCTAGGGGCCTTGTGACGCGGGAAGGTAGGGTCCTGGGCGGTTCAGGCAGGACTTGCGTGTCCACCCGACGGCCAGGCAGGATTCCCGCCATACGCCCCCCTGGAGCGGTAGGCGGCCGATGCTGTCGCGAGCGCCGATGAGCGGGTGGATATCGAGGGAGAGCGCGCCTAATGCTCCCCGGGCGGGCATTTGACTGAGACTTGCCGGAGAGCGGGAAGCGCGACCGGCCGTGGCCAGAGGCGGCCCGTCGCGGCGGCCCGAGACGCTCAGGACGTCCGGCGACCGCGAAGCACCGCGGCGATCCCGGCGACCAGCCCGAGGGCTGCGATGGCCACGATGAGCAGTGGGGTGATCGAAGCGGCGGTGGAGTCGGGCGCCGGCTCGGGCTCGTTCATCGGGACGACGTTTGGGCGAGGTCCGGTGGTGCCGGGATCGCACCGCCGAAGGTTCGAATCGCATCGGCCAGCATCGCCTGTCCGGTCCCGCCGTCCGGTCCGGTGAGCGGGGCATGTGGACTGCACAGTCCTATCCCGAGTTCCCCGCGGCCCTCGGTCCGGTATACTCAGCCACCCATGACCGATCGTCGCCATCGCACGTCAGATCCCGCGACCGACGCATCGCTGCTGGCCAGCCTGCGCGGTCTTGGCCCAAACGGCCGCTCGCTGTTCGCGCTGCGGAGCGTGCGCATGTTCGGATACGGCTTCATCGCCGTCATCTTGGTGCTCTACCTTGCCGCCGCCGGCCTCGATCCGCTCGCGATCGGGATCGTCCTGACCCTGACTCTCGTCGGCGACGCCCTCGTGTCGCTGTGGCTGACCACGCACGCGGACCGGATCGGCCGACGGCGCGTCCTCGTCATCGGGAGCCTGCTCGTCGTCATCGCGGGCGTGGTCTTCGCGGCGACCGACTGGCTGCCGTTGCTCGTTGTGGCGGGAGTGGTCGGAGTCATCTCCCCGACCGGCAACGAGGTCGGGCCATTCCTCGCGGTGGAGCAGGCCGCCCTGGCGCAGGTCGTGCCCGATCGGCGCCGGACGGCGACCTTCGCCTGGTACAACCTCGTGGGATACGTGGCGACGGCGACGGGCGCGCTGGCGGCGGGGCTGCTGAGCCAGGCCCTGATCTCGAGTAGCCTGGCCGCCGTGGATGCGTACCGGTCGATCGTCGTCGGGTACGCGCTGATCGGCCTCGTCATGGCCCTCCTCGCCGCGCGGCTGGATCCCGAGGTCGAAGCGGTCCGCACGCAGGGCGCGGCTGACGGCGTTCACCGCCGGCTCGGGCTCGGCCGCTCGCGAGGGATCGTCCTTCGCCTGTCCGCGCTCTTCTCGATCGATGCGTTTGCCGGCGGGTTCATCCCGCAGAGCCTGATGGCCTACTGGTTCTACCTCAGGTTTGACGTGAGTCCGGCCGGGCTTGGCGCGATCTTCTTCGCGGCGAATCTCCTGGCCGCCGGGTCGTCGCTGTCCGCCGCCAGGATCGCGGCACGGATCGGGCTGGTCAACACCATGGTGTTGACCCACCTGCCATCCAACGTCCTGCTCCTCCTGGTGCCGCTGATGCCCACGCTGCCACTTGCAGTCGGCGTGCTGCTCCTGCGGTACAGCCTCAGTCAGATGGACGTGCCGACGCGCCAGTCGTACGTGATGGCGGTTGTTCAGCCGGACGAGCGCTCGGCGGCGGCCGGCGTGACCGGGATCGCCCGGACGATCGGGGCGTCTGCCTCGCCCTCGATCTCCAGCCTGCTCATCGCCAACGCGGCCCTCGCGGCGGTCCCGTTCTTTCTGGCTGGGGGCCTGAAGATCGTCTACGACCTGCTGCTCTACCGCGACTTCCGCTCGCATCACCCAGCGGAGGAACAGCCTCGCCGCGGTTGAACTTGGGCTCAGAGCAGGCCGAGTTTTTCGGCGGACGCCGCGGCCTCGTAGCGCGACAGGGCACCCAGCTTGGCCATCGCGTTCGAGACATGGACGCTGACCGTCTTCTCGCTGATGAACAGGTGGTCGCCGATCTCGCGATTCGTGTGCCCTTCGGCGACGAGCCGCAGGACGTCGCGCTCGCGGGCGGTGAGGACCACCGGCGGCGCGACGGCGGACGCGTTGCCGCCATCGATCGGCGGTTCTTCGGGAACGGCAAGATCGATTCGGGCGCGGCCGGCCAACCTCTCCAGCTCCGCTCGCAAGGGCGCCGCGCCGATGGCCACGGCGGTGGCGTAAGCCGCGCGAAGGGCCGCTTCCGCCTCGGAGCGTCCACCGCCGGCACCCAGCAGGGCCTCGGCTTGCCGGAGCCGAGCGTGCGCTTGATTCAGGGGTTGTGGAAGCGAGCCCCACCGATGGGCGGCCTCAGCCCATAGCGTCGCGTCCGTCGCGCCTTCGCTACGGGTGGCCTCAGCCTCCGCCGTCGTCAAGCCGCCCTCCAGAAGGGACCGGCGCCGCCGTCCGCCTCTGCGGCCTCGACGATCGCTCGAAGCAGGCCGAGCCAGCGGCGCGCCTGACCTGCTGCGTCCGCCGCCTCGACCGCGCGTCGTCGTGTAAGGGCGCGTACCGCCTCGTCGGCGGCTGCACCGACCCCCATCGCCAGACAGAGCCAGATCGACCCATCGCTCTCGCCGGCCGGTGCCCCTGCGACCGCCCCATCGACCGCCGACCGGACGGCGTCGAAGCGTCTCTCCGAGCAGGCGAGGTCGATCTCCGCCTCGAGCCGCCAGACCTCGTTCACGCTTGGCCCGTGGACGCGCTTCGCTCGTTCGAGGTACTTGCGGGCGTTGTCGAGCCGTCCTTGAGCGATGGCGGCTCGGGCCATCGCTTGCAGGATCCACATGGCTGCCGGGGTGGTGATGCTCCCGGTGAGGATCGGTCGCCCAAGCTCCTCAACCTCGTCGTAGCGCCCGAGTTCGACAAGCGCCTCAACGATCCACATCCGGTAGTACTGACCCTGCCGATCTCCGAGACCGTGGCGGTTGGCCCATTGGAGCCCCTCTCGGCCGATCCGTGCCGAATCCTCGAACCGGCCGACCATCCGGATCGGCCAGGCGCGCTCTCCCGCGTAGTCCCAGACCTCGCCGCTGCGCTCGGTCAGGACGGCTGCCGCTTCGTCCGCGAGACGGGCCGCCCGACCCGGTCGACCGAGGAGCGCCATCGTCTGGGCTAGCGCGCCGACCGCAGCCGCCCACGCACGTTCGTCGCCGATGGCGTTCGACGCAGTCATCGCCTCCTTGAGCAGCCGAGCCGACTCCATGGGTCGGCCCTCGAAGAACCGAACGTACCCGAGTACCGAGAGCACCGAAACGCTGAGCCTCGACGTCTCGCCGTTCGCGATCAGCGCATACGCCCGCTGGGCGGCGGTGGACGCGACGGCGAAATCACCCGTCTCCCAGGCATACCGGGCGACGTTTGCAAGCGCCGCCACGATCCGGTCCCGGTCCTCGACCGCCTCAAGCTCGCGGATCGCCTCCTGACCGAGGGCCACAGCTCGCTCCGGACGGCCGGCATTTGCGGCGATCGCACCGGTCCGTAGGAGCAGCTCCGGCCGGTCGATCCCGGCCTGCCGTTCGATGTGGGGGACCCGGGCCCAGAGCTCGAGGGCGCGCTGGCCGT
Organism: Chloroflexota bacterium; assembly: GCA_031416295.1. Classification (GTDB taxonomy): domain Bacteria; phylum Chloroflexota; class Limnocylindria; order Limnocylindrales; family CSP1-4; genus SPCO01. The sequence goes on along the minus strand of JANOTJ010000303.1, from coordinate 4,851 downwards.
GCTCGAGCGCCTCGGCATAGGCTGCCGAGTCCGCCAGGGCAAGGAGCGCGCGGACCGAGCCGTCGAGCGCCCGGACCTGGTCGTGAGCTCGATCGGCGTGGATCGCAAAGTCCGCGACAAGAGAGACGTCGCTGGCCCCGTTCGCCTCCAGGAGCGCGCCCAGGTGATCCGCCAATCGGCTATGGAGACGCACGCGGGCGGCTGGCAAAAGGTCGTCATAGGCGGTCTCGCGCAGGAGCGCGTGTCGGAACGTGTAGGTGGGGCCGTCGGGATCCTTGACCGACGCGATGATCCGGGCATCGATCGCCTCCCGGAGCGCGTCCAGCATCGCCGGCTCGTCGAGATCGGCCACGGCCGCGAGCCGGTCATGGCGGAATCGCCCTCCGATCACGGCCGCCGCTCTGACGAGCTCCGTGGTCGGATCCGACAGTGCAGCGAGCCGAAGGTCCAGGACGTTCCGCAGCGTCGTGGGGATGGATTGATCCAGGTCGTCGCTCGCCGCGAGTTCCTCGACGAAGAACGGGACGCCATCTGATCGATCGAGCAGGGCATCCAGTTGCTCGTTCGTCGGTGGCACCCCCAGGATCCCGGTGAGCTGCTCCGCGACCTCGTCACGGTCGAATCGCCGAAGTTGGAGGTGGTCGACCCGGTCGGAGCGCTCGAGTTCAGACAGCAGCGGCATCAGCGGGTGCCGCCGATGCAGATCGTCGCTGCGGTACGTCGCGAGGATGAGCAGGCGTTCGGAACGGACGTTCCGGACAAGGAAGCGGATGAGATCGCGGGTGGAGCCATCCGCCCAGTGGAGATCCTCGAGGGCCAGGACCGCAGATCGGTCGGCCGTCAAACGTCCGAGCACGCCGATGATCGCGTCAAACAGGCGGGCCTGTCGCCCGGCCAGCATCTCGCTCGCGACTGCTGCCGGCAGATCGACCGAAAGGAGATCCGGGACGAGGTTCGCGAGTTCGGCTGGAACCGTTCCGAATGCGGCCGCGCGAGCCTCCGGCGGCAGCTCGCGGGCCAGGCTGCGAAGGGCCTCGACGAAGGGCGCATAGGGGAGGCTGCCCTCACCGAGATCGAGACAGCCGCCGGTGAGCGTCGTGCCGCCGACCGCGTCAACATGTGTCGAGAACTCTGCCAGGAGACGGGTCTTTCCCACACCGGCGTCGCCCGCGACGAGGACGAGGGACGGTCGGCCATCCGATGCTCGATCGAACGCATTCCTGAGCCGATCGAGCTCGACGCGACGACCGACGAAGACGGGGCAGCTGATACGGCGGGTCACGCCGACGATCATGCGGCTGCCCCGCGCGCGGGGCAATGCCCTTGGCTTGATCAGGCGTGTCGCGGGAGCAGGCGGCGGAGTGTGGCAAACGAGCGTGACGGGCGCGGCTCAACGGTTGGCAGTGGCAGGGCGTCCGGCCGGGCGTGCAGTCGGCGCCATTCGTCGGCGCTGCGCCAGTCATCCTCGCGCCGGCTGGTGTGAAGCATGAAGAGCAGGCGTCCGCTGTCGTTCATCGTTGGTCTCCCATCGGTTCGATTGGTCCGAGTCGATGGCTGCCACGATGCGGCTAAGGGGTCAGGGTGGGGAATCGGCAAGAGCCTTACTTTTAGGTTCGGTCGCGGCCTCGACTCTTAGCCTTGCGGCGCGACGTACGGGTAGCACCCCTCGAGGACGAGACCGGACGCGATTCGACACGGCACCCGGCTCGAATCGGATCGTGAAGCCGCCGGCCCAGACCGATCCGTGGCAGCCGCTCGGGTGGTGGGCATTGGTCAGCAGGAACCCTGACAGCGGCGTCTTCGGTGCGCAGATGACAGGGATCCGGCCGGCCGGAGCGGGCGGACACGCACGTGTCGGCCCGGCCGGGCGCCCACGGCCCAGACGAATGCCCACCAGCGAAGCATCTGGCAGGGATCGAGAGTCCTCGCGGCGACACGAGCTAACACGCCCGGCGCCAGTGCCTCGCAGGCGAGCAGCGTCAGGCCGATGAAGCCTGCGAGCGCTGTCGGGGCGAGCCAGTTGCGCCGCGGTCGGTCAGGTTGACCCCCGCCGCCGGCCGAGGACGAGATAGAGGCCGAGGATGATGCCCATCGCCGCCACGATCGCGATGGCGGCCGGCGCGAGCACGGCGATGCTGTCGGGGCCAGGGGCGAGGCCGGCCGGCGCGGGTGCCTCGGTCGGCGGCGCGGCGCCTGCACCGAAGAGGTCCATCGCTCGGGCGAGCATGGCGGCCCCGTCAAGGGTCGTGAGGTCCGCCTGGACCGAGCAGCCGGAGATCGCCAGACGCGAGGTCTCCGATGTGTAGGTGACGAACAGGTATTCGCTGCCGGCCGGCGGCGATGTGCTGCCGCACATATCGCCCGGATCCGAGCCTTCGATGACCGCGAGTCCGACCGGGGGAGTGCCCTTCAGCCACCGGGTGATGGAGACCGGGATGCTGTCGCCGATGCGTACGCCGGCGGTCGCGGTGAAGACTGACGAACCCGGATCGCGACCGGCACTCTCGAGGACCTCCGTCGGCGCGACGCACGAGCAGGCGGCCACGGGGCGCGGGATCCACAGGTGGGCCACGACGACCATGGCCAGAGCGACGAGGAGCGGGGCGGTCCTGCGCATGCCCGGCAGACGCGCAGGACCATCGAGAAGTTGCGTCGCGCGGATCCGGGCACGAATCCGAAGGCCCGGCACGGGCCGGGCCTTCGGGAAGTGAGCGGTCGATGGGGAGGGATCCACCGACCGCGGGAAGAAGCTCATTCCTCGACGGTGAGGGTCCCCTTGATGCCCAGGCTCTCGTGGCCCGGGAGCGAACAGAACAGGATGTAGGAGCCGGCCGCCAGATCGGCGGTGAGGGTCTCCGACTCGCCTTCCTTGAGGTTTGCCGTGGTGCCGAGCACCTTGCCGGCGTCGTCGCGGATAGCGACGTTGTGGACCGTCGGTCCCTCGTTGGTGACCGCGAGGGCCACTGAGCCCGCGGTCATGACCGTCAGTGGATCGAGGGTGAAGTCCTTGACGATGAGGGCCGTCCCCTCGACCGCCGCGCTCGGGGCGCTTGTCGGGGATGCGCTTGTCGGGGATGCGCTTGTCGGGGCGGAGGCCGTCCCGGAGCCGCCGCAGGCCGTGAGGGCCAGGGCGAGGAGGGTGGTGGCGAAGAGTGTCTTCATGGTCAGTGCGTCCTTTGAGATGCAAGCGACGGGTGGGCGGAGGAGCACCCACCCGTCGCGAGGTCCGATCGGCCCGAGCCGCGAGGCTCGGGCCGGTCAGCGTGGGCCGATCAGTTGGCGAACTTCTCGGGAAGCTTGGCGACGATGGCGGCCGCGAGGGGATCGCCGATCATCTGCATGTGGTCGCCGGCCGCGAAGTCCGCCGCGGAAGCAGCGGCCCAGTCACCGGTGGCCTGTGCATCGACGATCGCCTTCGTGGTCAGGACGTGGTCCTTGACCAGCGAGGTGACCGCATCGACCGGCAGGTCCGTGGCACCCGCAAGGAACTCCGAGAACTGCGGGAGGTAGACAGTGGTCAGGTCCTGGACCGCCTTGTCCATGACGGCCTGGTCCTTGGTGGCCACACCCGTGGTGTAGTCGACGAAGAAGCCGTTATGAGCGCTCCAGATCTGGTTGAACTGATCCTTGGCGGCATCGCCGTAGAGCGAGCCGATGGCGGCGCCGAGGTCGGTGCCATTGGTGTTCAGGGCTGCGCCGGCGGCGGCGAACTCTTCGCTGCGGCCGCCCAGGGCGGCACCGGTCGCCGAAGAGGCGAGGTACAGGTGCTCCTGGAGGAGCTGGTTCAGGCCGACTCGAAGATCGACGCCGGCGTTGTCCGGGTCGCCCTCGATCGCGGCAGCGTTCTGGCCGACGATGGCGGTGGCGAGCGCGTCACCGATCATCTGCATGTGGGCGTAGGCGGTGCGGACCGCGGCATACGCAGCCTCGTAGTCCTTGGCGGCCTGCGCGTCGACGATGGCCTTGGTCTGGAGGACGTGGTCCGTGATGAGCCCGGTCACGGCGTCAAGCGGGAGGCCGGTGGCGCCTGCGATCAGCGCAGAGAAATCCGGGACGTAGACGGTGGTCAGGTCCTGGACGGCCTTGTCCTGCATGGCCTGGTCCTTGGTGGCCACACCGGTGGTGTAGTCGACGAAGAAACCGTTGTGGGCGCTCCAGATCAGGTTGAACTGGGTCTCGGCATCAGCCCCGTATACGGAGCCGATCATCGCACCAAGGTCGGTGCCATTGGTATTGAGCAGCCCGCCGTACGCGGCGAACTCGTCGGCCCGGCCGTCGAGCGCAGCGCCCGTGGCCTTGGACGCGAAGATGATGTGGGCGCCGAGCTTGGTATCAAGCGCGACACGCAGGTCTGCGGCGGCGCTGGCGGTCATGACGGCTGCCGGGCTCGGCTCCATGGACGGGTCCATCGAGGGGGCCATGCTCGGCTCGGCCGAGGACGGAGCGGTCGATGGAGCGCTGGTTGCGGGGGCGGTCGTCGCCCCTCCACCGCTGCACGCCGTGAACACGATGGCGGCTGCGGCCGTCAGAAGGATCGGTCGAAATCTCATGGCGAAAAGTACTCCTGTCAACATTGGGTTTGCTCTCGGAACCGCCGGTCTCGCTGGGCTGATCAGCCCGCGTGGCAGTCGACTCATATACGAGCCAGCGCGGGATCTGGATGACAAGCCCGCATGGATCGGCCTGAAGACAGGTGCCTGCGGCCCCCGCGGTGGCCCGAGCGCCAGGCCGAGCGCCAGGCCCGAGTGCTACGCCCGGGGGCCGTCCAGCGTCGCGAGCACGAAGCAGATCGTCACGGCGAGGCCGAGCACGACCCCGAGCGCGCCAGCCAACCAGGCGGGCGCATCGATC